>NZ_ALPM01000122.1:80726-84607 GCF_000294595.1 Arthrobacter sp. TB 23
CAGCACGACGGCGTCCATCGGCTGGGCCCGGATCATCTCCTCCGTGTCCATCGACATCAGGTTCCGCAGGAACATGCTGGTGGGCTGAGAAAAGCTCTCGTGGATGGAGATGGTGGGGAAGTCCACCGGCAACCCACCGGCGAGCATCACCCCACGCTTCACCGCCTCCAGCAGTGCCGGCATGTTGCCGTGGCACGGGTTGAACCCGCTGCCCGTATTGATGATCCCAATCACCGGGCGGTCCAGGGCGTCGTCGGAATACCCGGCACCCTTGATGAACGCCTTCCGCAGGAACAACGAGAACTCGGCGTCCCCGTAGTTGGTCAGGCCCTTGCGGATGCCGGTGGCGGAACTACCGCCGGAAGCTGAAGAAGCACGGGCAGCGGCTTCACTCACCGGAACGCGGGGACGCCGGTGATGTGGTTGCCGAGGATCAGGGTGTGGACCTCATCGGTGCCCTCATAGGTCCTGACGCTCTCCAGGTTGTTCGCGTGCCGCAGCGGCGAGTAATCGAGGGTGACACCGTTGCCGCCGAGCATCGCCCGCGCCTCACGGCAGATCGCAATCGCCTCGCGACAGTTGTTCAGCTTGCCCACCGAGATCTGGTACGGCTGCAGGGTCCCGGCGTCCTTCAACCGGCCCAGCTGCAGGGCGAGCAACGTGCCCTTGTTGATCTCCAGCGCCATGTTCACCAGCTTCTCCTGCGTCAGCTGGTAACCGGACAGTGGCTTCCCGAACTGCAGACGCTCCTGCGAGTAGGCCAGAGCGGTGAGGTAGCTGTCCCGGGCAGCACCCATAGCGCCCCAGATGATGCCGTAGCGCGCCTCATTCAGGCACTCGAACGGGCCACGCAGTCCCTTGGCGTTCGGGAGCATCGCGCTCTCCGGCAACCGGATGTCTGTCAGGGTGATGTCGCACTGGATGGACGCCCGCATGGAGAGCTTCTGCTTGATCGGGGTTGCCACGAAGCCCGGGCTGTCGGTGGGCACCACGAAGCCGCGGATGCCGTCGTCGGTCATCGCCCAGATGATCGCGAGTTTCGCCACCGAGGCCAGGCCGATCCAGCGCTTGGCGCCGTTGAGGATCCAGTCCGACCCGTCGCGCTTCGCGAAGGTCTGCATGGCGCCGGGGTCGGACCCGGCGGTCGGCTCAGTCAACCCGAACGCACCGATCGCGGTCCCGGCAGCCATCTGCGGCAGCCACTCGGTCTTCTGCTCCTCCGAGCCGTGCTTGTAGATGGCGCTCATCGCCAGCGAACCCTGCACCGACACGAAGGTCCGCAGACCCGAATCGCCGGCCTCCAACTCCATCGCGGCCAACCCATACTCCACCGAGGACTTGCCCGGGCAGCCGTAGCCCTTGATGTGCATGCCGAGCAGGCCCAGCTCGGCCATCTGCGGCACGATTTCCATCGGGAAGACGGCGTCGTCGTACCACTGGGCGATGTTCGGCTTGATCTCGCTGTCCACAAACGACCGGACGGTCTCGCGGAGACTGATTTCCTCGGGGGAGAGGAGCGATTCAATACCGATCAGGTCTGACATGTCAGTCATGGTGCTGCTTTCAACGGTTGAGGAAGTCACTGAGGATCCTGCTTTCACTGTAGGTGTTGCAACGCTGGAACGGCGGGGAGGTCAAAGGCGGCACCATTGTGCTCGCCGAGTAGGGGCGGCGGGCGCCGGTACCGGGCGGGGGTCCCGGAGAGGTGGATGGGGTTGGCGACCTGCTGGCTGGTCCGCGACCCGTCAGCATTGGCGATCTCGACGACGGGGGCGAGACCCAGCGTGTCCGCCAGTTCCAGCGCCTCAACAATCGAGTTCACCTTCCCCGCGGGCACACCGGCGACGCTGAGCAGCTCCGACCACTCGGCGGCGGACCTGGAGCCCAGCTGCTTTTCGAGCAGGGACTTCAACACCACCCGGTTGGCCACCCGGTTCGAATTTCCCGCAAACCGTTCATCGCTGGACAGCTCGGGCACACCCAGAACTCGCACCAGCCCGGCGAACTGCTTGTCGGTCCCGACGGCCACGGCCAGCGGACCATCGGCGGTCCGCAACGTCTCGTACGGCGCGATGCTCGGGTGCGCGTTGCCCATCCGCTGCGGGGATTCACCGGTGGCCAGCGTGCTCGACGCCTGGTTCACCAGCCCCGACAGCAGCGACGACAACAGGTTCACATCCACCCGCTGGCCCACCCCGGTCTGCTCCAGCGACCGCAGCGCGGCCAGGATCCCGACGACGGCGTTCTGCCCGGTCACCACATCCACCAGGGCCACGCCCACCTTGCTGGGCTCGGAATCGAGCCCGCCGGTGACGCTCATCAGTCCGCCGACGGCCTGCACCAGCAGGTCATAGCCCGGCAGGTGCGCACCGGCGGTGCTGCCGAACCCGGTGATGGAGCAGTAGATCAGGTCCGGCCGCCGGTCCATGAGGGACTCGTAATCCAGCCCGAACCGCTCCATGATGCCGGGACGGAAGTTCTCGATCACGACGTCGGCCGTCAACGCGATCTCCAGCGCCGCCGCCTGCCCCTCGGGCGTGGTCAGGTCGCACACCACCGACCGTTTGTTGCGGTTCACGCTGGAAAAATAGGTGCCCACGCCGTACTCGTCCACCGGCGGCGTCCAGCTGCGGGTGTCATCGCCGGACGGGCTTTCCACCTTGATGACATCGGCCCCGAAATCGGCCAGCATCATCGAGGCAAACGGTCCCGCGAGCACCCTGGAAAAGTCGGCCACCTTGATGCCGTCCAGGGGGCCGGCCGGTAATCCGTCGTCGGGGGTGTCACTCACTGACGCCACTGCCTTCCTGATGAGCACTGTCTTCCTGACCAACACTGGTTGTCTGGTCGACCACCGGGTTGCTGAGCACCCCGACGCCGGGGATGCGGCATTCCGCCACGTCACCCGCCCTGATGTGCACGGCGCCCGGTGTGCCGGTGGAGATGATGTCCCCCGGGTAGAGCGGCATCACCTTGCTATGGAAACTGACCAGGTACTCGGGGGAGTACCTCATGTTGCCGACCACATTGCTGCGGTGCACCTTGCCGTTGATCACGGTGGACACCTCGACGGCGGCCAGCGACCCGGCGTCGTCTGCCACCTCCGACAGCGGCACGATCTCCGGCCCGAAGGAGAAGAAGCCGGGAAAGTTCTTGGACCGGGTGAGGAACCGGGGGTTCTTCTCCAGGATGTCCTCGGCGGTCTGGTCCAGCAGGGTGACGACGCCGGCCACATAGGACAGCGCGTCCTCCGGCTCCACGTCGCGGCAGTAGCTGCCGATCACGAGCCCCAGTTCCGCCTCGGCCGTGGTGCGCACACTCTGGTGCGGGATGGTGATGTTTTCGCCCGGACCGATGATGGTGTGATCGCCCTTGATGAACGACGCCGGCTCGTCCGGGACCCCCTCGGACAGATCGGAGGCGTGCTCCACATAGTTCAGGCCAATGCCCCACAGCATCCGCGGATGCCGGTACGGGGCGCCGAAGGTCACCGAGTCGCGGTCCCGGAACACTTCGGTGTCCGCTGAGTCGGCGAACGACTCCAGCTTTGCCAGCGAATCGGTGGCCAGCAGCTCCAACAGGTCGCCGGTGAAGCCCGGGATGAGGTCACGGACCAGCGCGACGCCGCGCTCGGGGTGGATCACCGCGGCGAGTTCGTCGCCGCCTTCGCGTACTGAGGCCAAATGCATGGTCAGCGCTTCTTTCTGTTCAATGGTTAAAGGATAGGGAACGAGAGAGTCGGAAAGGGCGCGGGCTAGTAGCCGCGGACCAGGCCGCCGTCGCAACGGATCTGTTCGCCCGTCACGTACGCGGCGGGGACGCTGGCAAGGAAGGCGACGACGGCGCCGAACTCTTCGGGCGCACCGTACCGGCCGGCGGGA
>NZ_ALPM01000123.1:0-24678 GCF_000294595.1 Arthrobacter sp. TB 23
CGAGCCTCGTCCGGGGTGCTGCCGGTCCGCTTGGCCGCCGCAGCGTCGAGGGACGCCACCCGGTCCGTGTCGATCCGGCCGGGCAGCACCATGTTCACGGTGACGCCGTCGGCCGCCACCTCGGCGGCGAGGGTTTTGAGGTAGCCGGCCAGCCCGGCCCGGCCAATGTTGGAGAGCGCCAGGTTGGGCAGCGGCTGCTGCACTCCGCTGGAGCCGACGGCGACAATCCGGCCCCAGCCGCGTTCGCGCATACCGGGCAGCACCAGGTTGGTCAGCCTCATGTGCTGCAGCAGCAACTGGTGTACCGCGGCCAGGGCCTGCTCGTCGCTGACATCCGCCGCACCGCCAGGGGGTGGGCCGCCGCTGTTGAGGATCAGCACATCGATTGGTCCGAAGGCCTGCTCGGCGGCTTCGACCAGGGCGGCGGGGGCGCCGTCGTCGGTCAGGTCCATCGCTATCCCGACGGCGGAGGGCAGCTTGGCGGCTTCGGCCTGCACCACGTCCTCGCGGCGGGCGGCGAGCACCACGTTGGCGCCCTCGTCGGCGAGTGCCTGGGCAATGGCCAGGCCAATGCCCGAGCTTGCGCCCGGTACCAGCACGTTCTTCCCCTTGAGTCCGGTATCCATCAGGCAATCTCCTTCACAGCATCAAGGTGGGCGTCGATCATGTCGGCGAGTGCCGGCGGCAACGTGGGGGACGGCGGGCGTACCGCGGCGTCGGCGATGATGCCGCGGCGGCGCAGGATCTCCTTGCGAAGGGCCAGCCCAATGCCGGGTTGGCCCTCGAAGTTGGCCAGCGGCAGCCACGGGGCAAACGCGGCCCGGGCGGCTGGGAAACCGCCGTCGTTGAACGCGGTCAACGCCGCCTGCAGGCCCTCCGGGTGGGAGAACCCGGTCATCGCGCCCGCCGCACCGGAGGCCAGCTCATCGAGCAGCCCGACCCCGCCCAGCCCGCCGAAGACCGGCACCGTGGTGGCAGCGGTCAGCGCGGCGATGGGGACGGCGGTGGGTGGCGCCTCGGACTTCACGGCGCTGATGAACGGGCAGAGCTCCAGCACTTTCAGAATCTGTGCGGCGCTGATCTTCACACCCGAAGCCACCGGATAGTCCTGCAGCACAATCCCGGCGCCGGTCCCGGCGGGGATGACCTCGTTGATCGCCGTCAGATGCGCGGCGAGCAGCTCGGGGTTGGCGCTATTGGCCTGCACCATCAGCGCACCGAGGTTGCTGCCCGCGGCGGCGACCGCGGTGCGCGCCTGCTCGACGGCGACCGCCGTCGACCGCGCCGACAGGCCGACCACCAACGGAGTGTCACCGGCTTCCTCGGCGACGGTCGTCACGATCAGGGTCTGCTCGGCGGTGTCCAGGGACACGCCCTCGCCAAACACGCCGAGCACCACCATGCCGGTGGCGTTCAGCCCGGTATAGAGGCGGACTTCGCTGCGGAGCGACTCGGTGTCGACGGCGAAGTCGTTGCCGGAGAAGGGTGTGGCGAGCACGCCCCAGAGGCCTTTGGCGAGCGGGGAAACAGGGGAAGTTGTCAGTGGGTGCGTAGTCACAGGGATGAGGTGTCCTTTCGGTCGGAGTCGCGGTCGAGTGCCAGCGAGACAATGTGCTCGGCGATGGCGAGCGAGGAGGTGGCGGCGGGCGATGGCGCGTTCCTTACGGACAGCACCGAGCCCTGCCGGGTGATCCGGAAATCGTCCACCAGGGAACCGTCGCGGGTCAGCGCCTGGGCGCGGATGCCGCGGGGGCCGGGGACGACGTCGTCGGCGGTGATCTCGGGAACGTACTTGCGCGCTTCGGCGACGAACCGGCGCTTGCTCAGCGACCCGAGCATTTCGGCGGCACCGGTGCGCCAGTGCTGCTTCGCGAAGGCCCGGAATCCCGAGTACATTACCGCGTCCTTGAGGTCGCGGGGCGAAATAGTGGACCACTTGTAGCCTTCACGGGCGAGGGCCAGCACCGCATTGGGGCCCACCATCACCTCGCCGTCGGTGGTCGGGGTCAGATGCACGCCAAGGAAGGGATACCGGGGGTCCGGTACCGGGTAAACCAGCCCGCGGACCAGATGCCGGCGTTCCGGGCGCAGCAGATAGTACTCGCCGCGGAAGGGCACAATCTTGGGGTCGTCGTCGTCGCCGGCGAGCTTCGCCACCCGGTCGGCCTGCAGTCCGGCGCAGACGATCACCGTGTCGTAGGCGTCGGAGGTTTCGGTGCCGTGGTGCTTGCCGGTGACCACCGTCTGCCCGGCGCGTTCGCTCAGGGCGGTGACCTCGAAGTTGGTGTGGACGGTGCCGCCGGCGGCCTCGACGTCCTTGGCGAGGGAGCGGGTGATGGCGCCGTAGTCGACGATCGCGGTGTGCGGGGAGTGCAGGCCAGAGGTGCCCTTGACGTGGGGTTCGAGGTCCAGCAGCTCGTCCTGGTTGATGAGGCGCACGCCCGGCACACCGTTGGCGACCGCGCGGTCCATGATGTCCCCGAGCCGGCCTTCCTCGACGGGGTTGCGGGCCACGAGGACCTTGCCGCACTCGTCGTAGGGCAGGCCCTTCCCTTCGCAGTACTCCTTGAGCATGTCCACGCCCTGCCGGCAGAGCCGCGCCTTCAACGATCCGGGCGTGTAGTACAGCCCGGCGTGGACGACGCCGGAGTTCCGGCCGGTCTGGTGTCCGGCAAGGATGGGTTCCTTCTCCAGCACGGTGACGTGGGCGTCGGGCTGGACCTGCAGCAGCCGGCGGGCGACGGCGGCACCAACGATGCCACCTCCCACCACTGCGAAACGCGTGGGTGTCATCTCTTCTCCTCCATTGGGGTCAAGGTGTGGTCTGTGGCCGGCGGCGCGGCGGCGGTGAGTGCCCGCGACCGGCGGATCATGCGGCGAGCCACCGTGAACGTCACGGCTGCCAGGGCGGCGACGACGGCGGCGGCCAGCCAGGCGGTGTCATACGAGGTGGCGGCGGTCAGCAGCCCGAACAGCAGCGGCCCGGCCGCGGCACCCAGGGACAGCCCGGTCTGGATGACGCCGGTGGCGGTGGCCGCGTTGGCGCGGTTGTCGCGGACCACAGCGAAGTGCACCAGGCCTGGCCAGGTCCAGCCGGCGCCGTAGGCCAACAGCGCACCGAGCACGAAAAGCAGCGAACTGGTGCCCAGGGCGAGCAGCAAATACCCAATCACCCCGGTGGCGAGGAGATTGGTGATCAGTACGAGCGGGCTGCGGTGCGGGTACCTGTCCATGGCGAGGCCCAGCAGGATGCGGATCACCAGGCCCAGCAGCGCTGCGCCGGCGAACAGCAGCCCGGCGGTTCCGGGCGCCATTCCGGATTGCACCGCCGAGTCCACCAGGAACACGCCCAGCGAGGTGGCCGCCGCGGCGGCGAGCCCGGCGCCCACGCTCAGCATCACCAACCCGCCCCTGGGGGTGCCGCGGTCGGCCTTGGGGGTTTCTCCGGGCTGGGTCGGGCGGGTGCCGGGTGCGCTGAAGAACGCCCACACGGCAATTGCGATGGCCATCAGGGAGCCGAGCAGAAACGCATACCGCCAGCCCACGGCGAGGGCAATCACCGGGACGGCGATCCCGGCAATCATCGAGGCCGCCGGGATGGAGGACTGCTTGACGCCGAACGCCAGGCCCAGCCGGTTCGGATTGACCGCCCGGGAAATGCCCAGGTTCGCCGACGGTTGGGCCATCGCGTTGGCCAGCCCACCGACAAACAGGGCCACGATCAGCAGCGCGAACGTCGGCGCCAGACCGGCACCGGCCAGGGCGACGGCGGCGAGCGTCGCCGAGGCGACCATGCCTTTCGCGGCGCCGATGCGCTGCACCAGCCCGCCCAACGGGCGGGCCAGTACACCGGACACGGTGAAGAGAGTGGCCGCAGCCATCCCCATTTCCGCTGGACCAATGTCCAGGTCCCCACGGATCTGCACCGCCAACGCACCCAGCAGGAAGGCAGGAAGCACCCCTGTGGTGGTGACGGAGACGGCCTGCAGCATGGTGACCGCTGCGTGCGTCGACGGTGCTTTGGTCATGAAGCGGCGGGACCCGTGGTGGGTTTCGACGACGCAACACTCTTCGGCGACGAGGTGACTGCCGCGGTGGACGACGCACGGTGCGCACCGGCCCCCGAGGAGGTGGCCGACGTCGTCGTCCTCGTTGCCGAATCAACCGAATCAACCGAATCGGTTGAGTCTGCTTCCGCCGGCTCGGCGTCCGGATCATACGGGTGCCGTTTCCGGCCGATCAGGTGCACCACCACACCGACGGCGATGATCGCGATGCCGATCCCAATGTTCAGCGGATCGAGGGTGAGCAGCGGGAGGGACCCGATGGCCAGGATGACCCGTTCCGGCCAGCGGGCCGGGCCGATGAGCCAGCCACCGGTGGAGACGGCCAGCGCTGCGACCGCGAGGATCGACACGGAGAAGGCCAGTGCCACGGTAGCGACGCCGCCCTGGAGCAGCAGCCCAACACCCGAGCCGGAGAGGACGAAGATGAACGGCACCAGGAAGGCGGACAGGGTGTACCGCCAGGTGAGCCACATGGTCTTGATCGGTTTGCCGCCGGTGATGGCCGACGCGGCGAACGGCGAGAGCGCCGTCGGGGGTGATACCTCGCTGAGGACCGAGTAGTAGAAGATGAACATCGCTGCGGCGAAGCCCGGCACGCCCACGTCCTGCAGGGCGGGGCCGATGATCACCCAGGAGATGATGAAGCTCGCCGTGACCGGCACCGCCAGGCCCAGCAGGATGACCGCGGTAGCCGAGAAGATCGCGGTGAGCAGGAGGCTGCCGCCAGCGAAGTCGACGATGATGCTGGCGAGCTTCAGGCCCAGACCGGTCAGGGTCATGATGCCCACGATCAGGCCCGCCGCCGCCATCACGGGGATGACGGAGAGGGCGCCGGTGGCTCCGGTGGCCAGGGCATCCCAGATCCGCCGGGGGGTCATCCAGGACTCGCGGTCGAAGAAGCTCAGCACAAAGGCGAGCACCGTGGCGAAGACCACGGCCCGGAACGGGGTCATGCCCATGGCCATGAAGGCGACGATGGCGATCAGGGAGCTGAAGTGGTAGCCGAAGCGCAGCAGCAGTTTACCGACGGGCTTGATGTCCATCTCCACTGCCTTGGTCTTGAACCGGCGGGCGTCCATCTCAATGGCGAGGATGATGCCGAAGTAGTAGAGCAGGGTGGGGATGGTGGCCCAGATCAGGACCTCAAGGTAGGACACGCCCAGCAGGGCGGCGATGATGAACGCCGCAGCGCCGAGGGTTGGAGGCGACATGATCGCGCCGATACCCGCGGCGGCCAGGATGCCACCACCGTGTTCCTTCGGGTAACCGGCCTTGCGCAGCAGCGGCCAGGAGATGCCACCGAGGGTGACGGTGGTGGCCACGCCGGAACCTGACACGGTACCCAGCAGGAAGCCCGCCAGGGTGACGGTCCGGCCGGGGCCGGACTTCGACTGGCCGAACGCCGAGAAGGAGAGGTCGATGAAGAACTTGGTGGCACCCGAGGCGCCGAGCACGGCACCGTAGATGGTGAACAGGATGATGTACGTGGCAGCGACGTCGGTGGGCACCCCGAAGATTCCCTGAGTGCCCATCACGTTGTGGCCCACCAGCCGGATCCAGTCGAACGACGACGTGTTGAACGGCGCCGGAATGTACGGGCCCCAGTAGGCGTAGGCGAAGAATCCCACGACCACCAGCGGCACCAGGATACCGACGGTCCGCCGGGCGGCTTCCAGGACCACGAGGATGGCGATGATGCCCATGGCCAGGTCGAGGTAGGTGGGATTGATGGCGCGGCGGAAGAAGGAGTCCCAGTCGGAAATGATGTAGGCGAAGGGCACCACGGCGATGGCAGCAAATACCCAGTCCAGGATGTGTGGATTATCGGATTTTCCGGTTTCCTTGGCCTTATCCGACCGGCCCCACCCGCGGTACACCAGGAAGGTCAGGGACAGCCCGACCATCAGGAACGCTGGCAGATAGAACTGCGTCGCCATCGGGTTGAACACCCAGTACAGGGCGAAGACCGACATGCCGCCGGCGACGACCTTGACCACCAGGGCAGGAAGACCCGCCAGCTGCCGGGCGGGTTTCTCCGCCTCGAACTCGGCGATCAGCGCGTCTTCATCGATCTCGTCGCTGCGATCGATCGGGTTGATCTCGGCGTCGTCGGGTATTCGCGCTTCGTCGCGGCGGCTCGGATCGATCGCCTCGTCGGGGGTGGGGCGGTGCAGCTTGCCGGCCTTGACGGCGCCGTCGCCGTCAATTCGCTCGGTCATGGGGTCTCCTTGATGTCTAGCAGGATGAAGGGCTGATCGTCGTCGACCATGTCCCACAGCGAAACGGGCGCTGTTCCGGGCAGGTGGAGGGTGCGTTCACCAAGATCGGTGGCGGCAATAGAAAGGTCCGTGAACACGGCGGGGTGTGCTGGGTCCGGCTCGACCACAAAGTTCCGCCGGTCGTTGGGGTCCGCGGGGGTGGGGGCGCCGGGGACACCGTAATACTCTTCGAGCACCGCGAGCTGGTCGGCGGCGATCTGGTGGAGCCGGAAACTGCCGTCGGGGAGGACCGTGTAACGTTCCTCGGCGATGGTTCCGTAAATCGAATTGCGGTAGCTGACCGCGAAAGTATCCCCGGAAAGGGGAACCGAGGCCAGCCCGCCGTCGTCGTTGGTGATCACGATGCTGCGCCCGGGAGCGTGCCGTTCGGGGACACTCTGGGCAGCAACCGCGAACGCCCCACCGCCCAGCGTGCCAAGGCACACCAGGACGGCGACGACGACAGCGGGCTTACGCATCAGTGGTTAGCCTGCGTTTTCGTCAAAGTACGCCTGGGCGCCGGGGCAGGTCTCGACGTAGGCGATGTCCCCGGCGGTGGCGGCATCCAGCTCGACGGCGGCGGGGTGCACCTGGGTGAGGGCTTCAACGTTGTCGAAGATCGCCGCGGTGATGTCCTGCTGCAACTGCTCGTCCATTTCCGGGCTGGCTACGAGGATGTTCGGTGAGGCGATCGCTGAGACTGCCTCCGTCTGGCCCTCGTAGGTGTCGGCGGGGATGTCTTCCTCGACGTAGTAGTCGCCGTATTCGGTGGAGAGCTGTTCGGCGTACTCCCCGATGTTGAGGAGGTTCATGTCCCCGTCGCTGGCGAGGTCGATCAGCGCGCCGGTGGGCAGGCCACCGGACCAGAAACCAGCGTCGATGGTGCCGTCACGCAGGGCTGCGACGGTTTCAGCGGCGCCGAGCTGACGGCGTTCCACCCCTGACTCGGGGTCGATTCCAGCGGCCTCAAGGATACGCAGGGCAGCGACCTCGGTGGCCGAGCCGGGAGCGCCGACCGAGACGACCTTGCCTTCCATGTCAGCGACACCCTCAATGCCGGTGCCATCAACGGTGACGGCCTGCATGAAGTTGTTGTAGGTGTTGCCCAGTGAGCAGATTTCGATGGGGTTGCCCTCGAAGTCGTTGACGCCCTCGACGGCGTCGGAAACAACGTCACCGACGGCGAAGGCCAGCTGGGCTGAACCGTTCTCGATCAGGAGCATGTTGTCCACGGAGGCGTTGGTCTCCTGGACCGTGGCGTCGTAGCCCTCGACGTTGTCGCGGATCATCGTGGCGAAGCCGCCGCCGAGGGGGTAATACACGCCGCCGGTACCGCCGGTGGCGATGGACAGGGTGCCGCCGTCGGCTGCGGCGCTGGCGTCTCCGCCGCCGCTGTCTCCGCCGCTGGTATCGGGGCTGCCGCAGGCGGACAGGAACAGTGCGGGGACGGTGAGTGCAGCGGCGGCAAGCCGGACCCTGCGACGGTGCAGTGGTGAGGTGGTCATGGACGTTCTCCCTTAGTGGTGGTGGTGATGTGTGATGGAGGTTGAGAATTGGGGGCGGCTGGCGCCCTGGCCGCTGGTGCGCCGACGTCACCGGCGGCGAGCAGCCCGGACAGGGCCCGGTAGTAGCCCACCAGGATGGACAGCTCGGTGATGCCTTCGTGGCCGTGGTGCTCGAGCGCGGCTGCATGGTCGACATCGGAGACGGCCCGCCCGTTGAGGAGGGCGGCGGTGAACGTCAGGGCCGAGAGTTCGTCGTCGGGTAGCTCAGCCGGGACGAAACCCCCACGGAGGTTTTCCAGTTCCGTCGGGGTGATGCCGACGGTGAGGGCTACCCTGCTGTGCGCATACCATTCGTAGGCTGAGCAGCGTTCGGCGGCGACGGCGCAGATCACCAGTTCGCGGGTGCGGGCGGGCAGTTTCCCGCCAAACCGGAGCGCTGCGCCCAGCGCCTGCACGGCCTGGCCGATCTGCGGGGCGTACAGCAGTGCGTTGAACGGCCCGGCCAGATGGCCGTCGTCGTCGACCACCAGGAAGGGGCCACCCGCACGGGGTGGCCCGGCGATCGTGTTGTAAAGGGCGAGCTGCTCGTCGTCGAGCACCCCCGGCGCGAGCAACGGGAAGCGGCCGCCGTCGGCCTTCTCGGTCGGCTGGCGCTCGGCTGACTCCTGCTCAGCCCACTCTTGCTCAGACAAGGGTCCGCCCGCCGTCGACGTAGAGCACATGGCCGGTGACAAAGGCGGCCTGGCGGGAGGCGAGGAAGAGGGCGGGGCCGGTGAGATCGCCGGTGGTGCCCAGCCGGCCGGCGGGGACGAGCGAGGTGTAGTGTTCGCGGACGCCCGGTTTGTCCAGATGACCGCGGGTGAGTTCGGTTTCCACGTAGCCGGGGGCGACGGCGTTGACGGTCACCCCGGAGGCGGCCCATTCGCGGGCCATCACACGGAGGAGCTGGTTCAGGCCGCCCTTGCTGGCGGCGTAGGGGCCGTGGTCCGGGTGGGCGAGCAGGCTCGATACGGAGGAACAGTACACCTGGCGCCCGTAGCCGGCAGCGACCATGAGCTTGCCGGCGGCTCGACCGAGGCGGAAGGCACTGGTGAGGTTGATGGTGATCATGCGATCCCAGTCATCGTCGGTGGTGTCGAGCAGTGGGACCCGGTTGTTGACTCCCACTGCGTGGACGAGAACATCGAGTCCGCCGAGTTCGGCGGCTGCGCGGGCGACGGCGTCGTCGCACCCGGCGGTGGTGGAGAGATCTACTTCGAGGGGGTGCACCCGCGGGTCCAGGGCGGCGAGACCGGCCGGATTGACGTCGGCGACCACCACGCGGGCTCCCGCCTCGGCGAAGGCTTCAGCCACGGCGCTGCCAATACCGCCAGCACCAGCGACCAGGACCCGTTGGCCACCCAGACCGAGCCAGTCACTCATGGAAGCGATCCTCGAAACATGGCTGCTGGCACTTCGGTACCCCGGGCAACAAGGGTGCGAGCAGCATTGAGGAGCGCGGCGGTGACCAGATCATTTGGATACTGTATCCAATTAGTGGTCAGAATGTAACAGGGATCACAAATATTACGTGACGGGGATCACTTTCCGTTCAGGAAAGTCCTGAGGGCGTCGACAGCATGACTGCGGTGTTCGTTGAGCAGGGTGATAACCCGGTCGGCATCACGATCGGCGAAAGCGTCGATGATGCGTCGGTGCTCGTCCTCGACCCGATGGCGGTTGACCTCGTCGCCGTAGTACACGAACCGGTAGGTCTCGGTGGCATCCCACAGCACCTGGATCAGTTTTTCGAGGCGCGGCATCCGGGCTGAAGTCACCATCAGGAAATGGAACCGCCGGTTCGCCTCGGTCATGGTCAGCAGATCTCCGGCCGCGCTCGCCGTCTCTACTTCCTGGGCTGCCGCTCTCAGCAGGGTGACGACGCCGTCGTCGGACCGCCTGATCGCGACTCGAACCGCTTCAGCCTCGAGGATCTCGCGGATGCGGTACACCTCGAGAAGGTCGGTGAGCGAGAGGGTGGCCACCTTGTAGCCGCGGTGTGGTGCGTACACCACCTGCCCTTCGCCTTCCAGTACCTTGAAGGCTTCACGGAGGGGGACGCGGCTGACCCCGAAGCGTTCGGCGAGGGCGTCCTGCCGGAGCGCCTGCCCGGGCAGTAGTTCGCCAGCGATGATGGCACGGCGCAGTTGTGCAAGGACAAAGGCGGGGGCGGTGGTGGGGCGCCGGGAGTCCGTCTCGGCGTCGTCAATCACGCTACACCGGGGTTCCGTAGGCCATTCCTCACCCGTATAACTCTAGCCGAATACCGATACGGCGGTCAGCGACCCCCTCTATCCGGTGAGCAATCCGGACTGAGTGGGTCAAGGTAGGCGCCGGTGGTGGAAATTTCCTTATCGAATGTCTACTTTGCTCACCGGTTGACGGTTTGGTGCAGGCTATCGATGACATCGCCCAGCCCGACCTCGATCCGGCTGTACACCTCAGCGTTGAGCACCAGGTCGCCGTCGAAGTCTCCGGAGTTCGCGTAGAAGCCCACGGGAATGGTCGCGGCCTGGAAGAACCCGAACAGTGGCCGGAGGGCGTGCTCGATGACGAGTGCGTGCCGGTCGCTGCCACCGGTGGCGACGAGGATGACCGGCGTGTTTGTCAGCGAGTACTGCCCCACCAGGTCGAAGAAGTGCTTGAACATCCCCGCATAGGAGCCGCGGTAGACGGGGGTCGCGGCGATGAGCAGGTCAGCCGACTCGACGGCGGCGTACTCGGCCTCGACCGCCGGGTCCAGATCCGCCCGCGAGATGGCGCCGGTGAAGGAGGGGCCCAG
Organism: Arthrobacter sp. TB 23; assembly: GCF_000294595.1. Taxonomy (NCBI): domain Bacteria; kingdom Bacillati; phylum Actinomycetota; class Actinomycetes; order Micrococcales; family Micrococcaceae; genus Arthrobacter; species Arthrobacter sp. TB 23. The sequence goes on from NZ_ALPM01000123.1 coordinate 10,652, forward strand.
GTGGTAGACGTTGGTCTGGTGGACCTCGATCGCAAGCTTCTGCGACAGTGACTCGGTAATGAGCTTGACCAGGCCCATGGTCTTTGAGCGTTGGGTGGGGCTGCCATTGACGACGACGACGCGCAGGGGCCGGCTCATGCGTTCACCGATTCGCGGGAGGCAATCTCGGCGCGGATGACGGGCGCCACCTCGGTGCCCAACCGTTCGATGGCTTCCAGGTGAGTCTGCTGCGGCACTCCGCCGAAGCCCATCTGGAAGACGGCGCGGGAGACGCCGTACAGGTCGTGATAGGTGAGCAGCTTGTCGATGATTTCCTGGGGGCTGCCCACCAGGAGGCCGCCCGCGGGGGAGGCCTGGGCCTCGAAGGCGTTCCGCGGCAGATTGAAACTGGCTCCACGCTGGTGGTTGTTCTCGCCCAGACCGCGGGAGAAGTACGGGAAGAAGTCGTCGCGGGCGCTCTGGCTGGTCTTGCCGACCATGCCGTGGGCGTTGATGCTGATCCGCTGGCTGGAGGGGTCATGGCCGGCCGCAACCGATGCCTGACGGTAGAGATCCACGGGGCGCTCGAACTGGGTGATGGGGCCAAGCAGGAGGGCCAACGCCAGGGGCAGGCCGAGCTGTCCCGTGCGGACCGCCGAGGCGGGGGTGCCTCCGACGCCCACCCAGATGGGCAGGTCGCTGATCGGGCGGGGCGCGATGTCGGCGTTGACCAGCGGTGCGCGCAGGCTGCCCTGCCAGGACACCGGATTTTCGGCACGGATGGCCAGCAGTAGGTCGAGCTTTTCCCGGAAGAGGTCGGCATAGTCGCCGAGGTCGTACCCGAACAGGGGGAAGGACTCGGTATAGGACCCGCGGCCAGCGATGATCTCGGCCCGGCCGCCGGAGATGAGGTCAAGGGTGGCGAAGTTCTGGAACACCCGGACCGGGTCCTCGGAGCTGAGCACGGTAACGCCGCTGGTGAGTTGGATGTTCCTGGTTGCCATGGCTGCGGCCGCGAGGACCATGTGCGGGGCTGAGGCGACGAAGTCGGTGCGGTGGTGTTCGCCGACGCCGAAGACGTCGAGGCCCACCTCGTCGGCGACGCGGGCCTGCTCGATGGTCTGCTTCATCCGCTCCTCGGGGGAGGGCATGCGTCCGGTCGTCAGATCGGTGGTCAGCTCGCCAAAGGTGAGGATGCCAAGTTCGAAAGCCATAGTTTTTATCGTCCCTTGTTGAGGTGGTGGACTGTGGGCGTCTGTTCGGCAGCTGCGGTTTGCTCGGTCACCGAATAGGCGTGTCCCCACGCGGTGATGTCCCGCAGAATGGGCAGCAGGGCCAGCCCGGCGACGGTAAGTGAGTAGCGCACGCGGATGGGACGCCCGGCCATGACTTCGCGCTGAATGAGCCCGTCGGTTTCAAGTTCGCGGAGCCGCTTGGCGAGCATGGTGTCGCCGATGTGGGGGACAAATCGGCTGACGTCGGCGAAGCCGGTGTTGCCCTTACCGATCGCCTCGATGATGATGCCGCTCCAGCGCCGTCCGATGACGTCCATGGCGGCCACGAAGGAGGGGCATGCCCCGCCGTCGGCCTCGGCTTGATGCGCGGGTGCCGGACTTTCGTGATCGCTCACGGCGCACTCCCTTCACTGACCCACTGCCGTTGCAGTAGTAACTACGTCAACTGGAGTGACTCCGGTTCTATTCCCCGGAGTGCCACCCCAGCGCGGCAACGTCCGGGCAGCACAAAGGGCTGCTCCCAACCGGAAGACCGGTGGGAGCAGCCCTCTGTCCAGCGACCTTATTCCGTGCGGGTGTTCTGCACGGCCAGCGTGTCCCAGAACGAGGTATCGGCGTCTTCGATTGATCCGTCCGACAACGCGCTAACCGTTGCATCCAGAGTGGTAATCGTCTGCTTGATTAGGTACCCATTGCTCTTCTGTCCGAGGATTGCTCCCTCGTTGAAATGGTCAGACATGCCACGCATCTCGAAAAGCAACGTAGAGATGCCGTACTCGACAGCGATTCCATTCCGGCTGATGGTTTCTGCAGAGCCACCAGCGTACTTGCCAAGATGCCCCCACCCGGTGGAGTCCACGGCATCGAATACAATTGCTCCCAGCCGTTTGGATCCCTCGAGGACGTCGAGGTCCACGTTCGGTGTGGTCGGGTGCAAAATGGAGCCTGAGACCAGGCGCCCATCCCGCTCGCTGTTCGCGCCCTGGTGGTGGAGGTCAATCATGTAATCGACGTCGTACTTCGCCAGCACGTTGTTGTGGAGGGCTTGTGTTTCGGGCTGAATTTTGGTGATGTGGTCGCGGTTCAGGTCTACGCCCAGTGCATTGAACCGGGTGAGGTTCCGGTCGCCCTTTGCGATGTAGTTCTCAAGTGAAAAATCGACGTCGCCCATGGCGCCGTCTGCGTTGAGCATCGGAACCACCAGTACATTGACGCCGTCGAGAACATCTCCGGTTTTACCCGTGCCCAGATGCTTGATGTACTCAAGGGCTCCCTCGGTGGTCAACTGCTCGTTGCCATGCTGCTGGGTCAGAAAGAGGATGGTGGGGTTGTCTTGGTTCTGGATGTACTTTGCCAGATAGAGGTCACGCCCCTTCACGGACTGGCCGATCACTTCCAGTTCCATGTGCGGCTGTTTTGCATCCTGGTTCTGCAAAAACTGCACCATCTCGTCGTAGGTGCGGAGGATCGACGTATTGATGGTTTCCTTGCCGCCATACCCGGGGCCTTCGCCTACGGCAATGGCGGCGGGAGTTGCAGTGAACAACAGGGCTCCAGCCAACGCGGCAGCAGTGATCGATTTTTTCATAAACCTGGACCTCTCTTGGGATCTTATGCTTCCGGTCCCGGCGAGCGTACGCAGTGACCGTAACCGGAGCGTAATAGCAAAAAACCGATTGCGCTAGGCAATAAAACTATCTTTGACAAAGTCGGCTTGAAACTGCGGTCCGGTCTGGACAGCTCGCCCTGCAGGGACTATCTTGGGCTGGCCGCGGGGATCCTGCGTCGATGAGCTTTCCGGCGCACAATCCCCGCAGCCAGGACTGGTACTACGGTGTGACTGGTATGACGCCCGCGTAGTCGGTCAGGTAGCCGGTCACCGGTGCGTGCGGAATTTCCTCCCACACTTCAGGATCGACAGCCTGTACTTCCTCGGTGGCCAGTCCGAGCAGCAGCGTCTCCATGGCGAGGATGTTCTGCTGGATGCTCTTGCCCCTGGCCTTCTGTCCCAGCGAGCCGTCGCTGGTGTTGCCTGAGGTTTCGAAAAATACCACTGGAGTGGAGTGCCCGGTCGGGTTCATACCCTGGTAGTCCAGTCCGAGCATCATCGCTGACACCACGCCTCCCTTGATGTCGATCTCGAGGCTGCCTCCTACCTGGTAGCGGTCCATGTTGATGAATCCTGTTTTGCTGAGTTCCTCGTACACGTAGCCGTGCATCTGCCGGGTGAGGATGTCGTACTCGCCGTTAGCGAGGGTGGGAAGGGTGGGCCCGCCCGGTGCCAGGGAGATGCCCAGGGACAGGGTGACGTCGTCGCCGGTTCCATACTCCTGCTTGAGGCCCTGGTGGTGAATGTCGATGCCGTAGTCAGGCTTGACCATGGTCCAGTATTCGTAGAATGCAAGGGATTCGTCGGCCCGGAATTGGTCTGCGACCCAATCCCGGTTCAGGTCGACGCGCTGCTCCTTTCCTGAAGTGTCCAACAGCGGCGCGTTCGCTGCGTCGTCCCAGAGGACGGTCTGCCGGATGTTCATCTCACTTCCATCCGGGTTGTACATCGGGATGAAGTGGATGGTGAAGGCGTCACGGATTTCCTGGTAATTGCTTGATCCGTTGGTGCCGAGGCTCTTGAGCAGACTCAGAATGGATTCAGTTCCATACGGTTCATTGCCATGGATGCGACCCTGTACCCAAACATCCTCGGGTCCGTTTCCTACCGTGGCGACGTAGAGATCCTGGCCCTGTTCGCTCTTGTTGACCGTGGTGCCGGCCTCCTCCAGGGTGAAGACATCCACGTCGTAGCGGCTGTTTCGTTCAAGCTTGAGCAGGTCCTTGACCATGTCCTCGTAGGTCAGAATGCTTGCCGTGCTGGTCTTTCCCTCGGTTGAGGGGAAGTTGGCATCCGCCAGGGCGGGGCCGCTCCCGAGGAGGGGTAATGCAACCACCGAGGCTGCGCCCAAAGCCCAAAGCCTGGTCGATCTAAAGAATTTTCCCATGCCGGAATTCCTCCATTGACTGCGTTGTCATCTAGGGCCCGCCTAGAGGGCGGGTGTCAGAAGATTACTTTCCAGGGGTAACTATTGTCACGGAAACGGACAAAGTTTTTTTACGATAACGGATTCAGGTTCTTTATCGTTGCGCAATGGATGCCACTGTCGCGCTGGTCACCCTGATCAGGTCCGCCGGCGCCAGCTCAATCTCCAACCCGCGCCGCCCGCCGGACACCAGGATGGTGGCGAAGCTCAGGGCGGATTCATCGACCACTGCCGGGCTGGTTTGCCGTTGTCCCACCGGGGAGATGCCGCCCAGGACGTAACCCGTCCGCCGCTGGGCCAGCGCAGGGTCGGCGAGAACCGCCTTCTTCCGTCCGGAAGCGGCCGCGAGTGCCTTCAGATTGAGCGAGCTGGAAACGGGGACGACGGCGACCGTGAGCGTTCCGTCCACATCCACCATGAGGGTCTTGAAAACGCGTGTCGGGTCGACGCCGAGGGCTTCCGCTGCCTCCGCCCCGTAGCTGCCCGACCGAGGGTTGTGGGCGTAGTTCAGCACTGAGAAGTGGACCCCGGCGGCGCTCAAGGCGACGGTGGCAGGAGTCGCTGCTGGTGTGCGGCTCATGCGGGAAGCCTATGCGATGCCGGCGCCAGCGGGAGGCTTCAAGGCGCCCCGCAGATAGCCGCGGGCTGACCCCGGTGTGCGTAACCACCCGATAGTAAGTATGCTTAGGGAACAAGTTTTGCCGTTATTCAACGGAAATCTATTGGAGGAGTGATCACTATGGCTGGAAATCTACTGGCACGATCCGTTCACGATTTGAGTGCCGCTGCCTGGTTTGGCGGATCCCTGATGGGTGCCGTCGGCCTCAACGGCGCGGCCGCGGAGGCCAAGGATCCGAAGGAACGCACCCGTTTGGCGACGGTGGGCTGGGCCAAATGGACCCCCATCCAGACCGCAGCCTTCGGCGCCCACGCCATTGGCGGCGTCGGCCTCATCCTCGGCAACAAGGGCCGGGTCGCAGGACAGGACGGCGCGCTGGCCAACACCGTCGTCAAGTCAGTCGTGACGGTCGCCGGAATGGGCCTGTCACTGTACGCCGGGATCCTGGGCAAGAAGGTCGGGGAACTGGCCGATGAGGGTGCGAAAGGGGCAACCGAACCAGGCGCCTCCAGCTCACCAGAACTGGCCGCAGCACAGAAGCAGCTCAAGATCGTCCAGTGGGCACTGCCCGTGGTCAGCGGAGTGGTCATTGTCCTCGGTGCGCAGCAGGGCGAGCAGCAGCGCCCCGCGAACCTGTTGAGCGGACTCACCAAGCGCCGCTAGGCAGGTCGCTGGACAAACAGCGTGATCCGGACGAGATGAACCATCCGGTAAAGAGAGGGACAGGGCCACCGGCACTGTCCCTCTCTTCATGCCCGGCTGGAGGCATCTTGGTCCCGGCCGGCGTCAGCCCAAGGCGGCGTGGAAGCGCTCCTCGAATTGCGGCAGGGTTGTTCCGGTGTAGGAAATGGTGAGGTGGTTGTCGTCCAGGTAGACATAGACGTTGCCCACCACCGGGCTGCAGATCCCTGCGGGGCAGATCAGGTCGGTGAGGTCCATGAAGCGGAGCGCGCCGCCCGTTTCCTGCGCCGAGGGCACCGGCGCGGTCGCGGCAAGTTTCTCGCTAACCGGGAAGGTGCACTCGGCAGCGTCCGGCCCGTGTTCCTCGACGCAGTTGATCATATTGATTTCGAATCTGGGGTTATCCCGCATCCCGATCACGGGGATGCCTGCTTCCCCGAGAATTTTGCTGGCCTCAGCGATACCGGAGACCTCACGTTCGGCAGTGGTTGCCTTGTGGGAGATGGTCGCCATGGTGAACACGACGTCGGGCTTCATCCTGAGCGCGTAGTCCGTCGCGGCGTCGTTGAACGTGTTGCAGGCCTCGGAACGGTTGTCGCTTTCCGTGCCGTAGCTGCACCCACCCAGCAGCAGGGCCGTCACCTGGTAGTTGTTTCGCTGGGCCATAAGTTCGATGGGTTCCAGCCATTGCTCGGTGTGCGAGTCGCCGATGACCAGGATCTCTTTCGCCGGTGTTCCCTCCGCGGGGGTGAAGGAACAACCGCGGACAGCACGGTCGTTTTCTACCGGAATGTGCTCTCCTACGCACTTCTCGCCGAGCACGCCCCACTCGGCGTCGAGGCTGCCCAGATCCGGTAGCGGCGGCGAGTCACCCGTGGAGCGGTCGACGAAGCCGGGCAGCAGCGAATAGGCGCCCGGATTTTGCGTGTCGGATTGGCTGGCCAGGGCTTGAGCCTGTGCCCGCATGGTCCACTGCACGCTGGCCACCGAAACGGAGACGAGGGTGACGCAGACGGCGATGACTGCGAGGCTGCGCACCCGGCTAGCCTCTACCAGGGGAAGGCTCCGCAGTGGGCGTTCGACAAACCGGGTGGTGAAGTACGCGAGGATCAGCGACAAGCCGATGATGGCCAGGCCCGCAACGGGGCCGACGGCGTCCTGTCCCCGATACACGAGGTAAATGACCAGCACGGGCCAGTGCCATAGATAGAGCGCGTAGGACAGGTCACCCATTTTTACCAGCGGCCCCCAGGAGAGGAGTCGGTCAGCGCCGAAACGGCTTCCGGTTTGGCCAGCGGTGATGATCAGCGCCGCAGCGACGAGCGGCCAGAGCGCAACAAAACCAGGAAACTCGCCCTCGACGTCCACCAGGTAGCCGACGCTCAGCATCCCCGCCAACCCGATCCAGCCCGCCGCTACCGCTGCGGCCTTGGGCAGTTTCACATACGGCAGCACCAAAGCCAGCAGTGTTCCCAGCGCGAACTCCCACAGCCGGGCTCGGGTATCGAAATACGCGTAGGACTGGTTGGCATCGGTTTGATAGATGGAAAAGGCGAGCGACGCAACGAACAGCGCACCGAAGATCACCGCGGCGACCGTCTGGAACCGGAGGTGAATGCTTTTCGCCACCAGGCTCGCTGCCAGGAAGAGCAGCGGCCACAGGATGAAGACCTGGCCCTGGATGGAGAGGGACCAGAAGTGTTGAAGCGGACTGGCCACACTGGTGTCGGCGTAGTAGTCAACGGATTCGGACGCCAGCAGCCAATTCTGGAAGTAGAACAGCGACGCCCACGACTGCTCGAGCACCATACTCCAGCGGGCCTTCGGCAGAAACAGCAGCGACGCGGTGATGGTTCCGATCAGGACCACGACGACGGCGGGCAGCAGGCGTTTGAACAGGTGCACCCAGTGCGCCAGGAGGGCGAAGGGGGCTCCCCGGTCGGCTTTCCGCACGAACGTCAGGGTCATCAGGAACGCTGAAATGAGCAGGAAGATGTCCACGCCACCGGAGACCCGGTCAAACCAGATGTGGTAGGTGACCACCATCAGGACCGCGAGCGCCCGAAGACCCTGGACCTCGGGTCGGAACCCCTTACGTGTCGCCCCCGGCGCGGCCAAAGTCGACGTCGAGGCCGACGACGTCGTCGTCGCCCCGGGTTCCGGGGCGGGGGCTGTCGGCTGATCAGGGAGATGGCGACCGTGCACTGCTGTAGTTTCGCCGTCTTTCATGAAGTCCTCCGTCGTCGTGCAGGGTGATACCCCGCCTGCACGACAGCGTGCGTCTGGTGGCTTCCATCTTTTCATAGGTCAATCCCGCAGTCCTACACGGAAGAGGCCGTAGGCTGGTAAGCACACTGTCGATTGAAGGAGTCACTGTGGCACTGACCAAGGGCACGAGCGTGGAGTGGAACACCCCGCAGGGCACTACCCACGGAAAAATTGTGGAGAAGAAAACCAGTGATTTCCAGCTGGAGGGCAACACCCACCGTGCCAGCGACGACGAGCCACAGTACGTTGTCGAGTCGGACAAGACCGGCGCCAAGGCTGCCCATAAGGCCAGCGCCCTCACCGAGAAGTCAGCCTAGGCCGTGGCCGCTGCCGCAAGCGATCCGCAGCCGACCCGCCATCAAATAGTCATTATTGGCGGCGGAAATGCAGGAATATCGCTCGCAGCACGGCTCCGAAGGTATGGCGCCAAAGGCATTGCAGTGGTGGAGCCCAGCTCCCGGCACCTGTACCAGCCGTTGTTTTCCCACATTGCCGGCGGAACAGCCGAGGCGTCGGAGGCCATCCGGCCTCAGGCCTCGGTGATTCCCCGCGGCGTGACCTGGGTCAGGGACGCCGTCGTCGACATCGACGCAGGCCAGAACACCATCCACCTGGCATCAGGTGACCAGATTCGCTACGACCAGCTGGTGGTTTGCCCCGGCATCCAGAAGGACTGGGACGCGGTACCGGGCCTGGCGGACGCAATGGCATCGAAGTACGGGGCGTCCAATTATGAGATCGAGCTGGCACCCAAGGCCTGGGAGCTGCTGCGGAACTTGCGGCGCGGGACGGTGGTGTTCAACCTGCCACCGGGGCCGCTCACCTGCGGGGGAGCGGCGCAGAAGCCGATGTACCTCGCCTGTGACTATTGGGCCCAGCAGGGCGTTCTCGAGGACATCCGGGTGATGCTGATTGTTCCCACCCCGACGGTGTTCGCCGAGGCGGTGGCCAATGAGGAACTCAACCGCAAGATCGCCGAGTACGGTATCGAGGTGCGCCACAACAGTGAGATCACCGCCGTCGACGCCGTCGAACGCACCGTCTCGGTGCAGGACCTTGGTGCTGGCAGCGGTGTCGGTGGCAGCGAGACCCTGACCTACGATGTGCTCCACGCCGTCCCGCCGCAGTCCGCGCCGGATTGGCTCAAGGCCACCGATCTGTCGAAGCCCGGGGACCCTGCGGGATTTGTCGAGGTGGACCCCGAGACGCTGCGGTCCATCAGGTATCCGGCCGTCTGGTCCCTCGGTGACGCGGCGGCGACCCTGAATTCCAAATCCGGCGCTGCCCTTCGCCAGCAGACCCAGGTGGTTGCCAAGAACCTGATGGCGGTCCTGAAGGGCAAAAGCCTCAACGCGAAATACAACAACTATTCGGCCTGCCCGTTCACGGTGTCGCGGTCCACGGTGGTGTTCTCGGAATTTGATGACCAGTACCGGGCGAAGCCGTCCATCCCGTGGAAAGGCATCATGCGGGAGCACCGTGCCACCTTTGTACTGGAGCGGCGCATCCTGCCTTGGGTGTATTGGAACCTGATCCTGAAGGGCCGGGCCTAGGCCGCCCGGGCGGGTTACTCAGTCGGCTACTCGCCTGGCCTGCCGGCCGGGCTACTCGGCCGCGTCGAGCTCGTCGCGCAGCCTGCCGTTCGCGGCTTCCAGCACCAGGACCATCCTGATGCCGGCAAGATTCAGCCCCTCGCCGAGTAGTTGCTCGATGCGGCGCAGCGTCGCCACATCAAGATCGCTGTACTTCCGGGTCCCGCCGGGGGTTCGGGCCGGGTCGAGCAGGCCCTTCCGCTCATAGAGCCGCAGATTCTGCTGTCCCATTCCGACCAGCTCAGCCGCCACCGAGATGGCGTACAGGCCGGCGCTGGGGTCTTGTTTCTCAGTCATCTCCAACCCTCCAGCCGTGGTCCGAACTTATCGAACAATCCCTCTTGCATCAGTCTCTCACCAGTGCTATAAAAAATCTATGTCAATCACTACAGATGATTGGCAGGCTATTCATCAACTCAAGATGCTGAAGGAGTAAGGAACCATGTTGATGCGTACCGACCCATTCAGGGAGCTGGATCGTCTGGCCCAGCAGGTCCTCGGGACGACCGCCCGCCCGGCAGCGATGCCGATGGACGCGTGGCAGGAAAACGAAAGTTTTGTGGTGGCCTTCGATCTTCCAGGCGTCGACTCGAACTCGATTGACCTCGATGTGGAGCGCAACGTGCTCACCGTCCGTGCCGAACGGAGCTCCTCCGCCCCAGACGGAACCGAGCTGATCGCCGCCGAGCGCCCCCGCGGCGTCTTCAGCAGGCAACTGATCCTCGGCGACACCCTGGACACCGAAAAAGTGAAAGCAAATTACGACGGCGGCGTGCTGACCCTGCGCATCCCAATCGCTGAGAAGGCCAAGCCACGGCGGATCGAAATTGAAAGCAATGGGCAGTCCCGGCAGGAGATCAACGCCTGACGAGCGGCCCGCAACGAGCAGGGGCGGCCCTTGTCGGGGGGCAACGGGGGCCGCCCCACTTCCGCAGTAGACGACGGTTGAGGAAGTTAAGGGGTACATGATGTCCGGATGGCGGCGGTACGACGCTCAGCTGGTTCCCGCGTTCTATGAGCGTTTCGAGGAACGCTGGGGAAAGGGTGCCGCCCCGTTCCTTGACCCAGCAGTGGGTGGCGAGCCGCAGCCGCGCGCCCAATGGATCAATGTGGATACCGGCGCAGCTGTCGCAGCCGTCCCGATCTGGGGTGATGACCAATCGCAGCGGTCTTTCGGCGTGTTCTATCTCCCCCCTCAGGGAGACATCTGGGTGCTCAGGCCAGGCCACACCGCATACCTGGAATCCAGTGATGCGGTCGACGACGTTTCCCTGCGCAACGATGCGTTCAAGAAGGCGGTGTCCTTCGCGAAAAGTTTCATCTACGGCGACGATGCCTAGGTTGGTCGTCGGTCGCCGTCGGGCGTGCAGGTCTCCCACCTTCGCCGGGTAACGGCCAGAAACGCGGCGTGTTCGGCGGGACACGCCGTCTTCGGCCCCGGAAGTTGGGGAATCCTGCACGCAGTCCATGCACTCGAGCAAGGACCGGGTGACCCCGCGTTCAGCTTGGGCGCGTAAGCTGGAAGACTGCGGACAACATTATTGCCACTTCAGGCATTGTCCGCGAGGAGGCAAAATTGGCACGACGCATGGCGGACCCGGCTTACCGAGCACAGCAGTGGGAACGACGTTACGACCCGAATATCGAAGAAATCAACCGGATGTGTGACACTCTGGCCGAGCAGAAGCCGGACCGTTCACTTCCCTACATTGACCCCGCACATGACCTCGACGAGTGTCGGATTGTGAGCCTGTTCTCCAACCCGGGTGCAAGCCTCGCCTCAGGATTCGTGTCGGCGGAGAACGACGATCAGAGTGCTATCCGCACTGCTGAAATTTACGAAAGCGTTGGGCTGCAGCCCAAGTTCGTGATGCCCTGGAACGTTTACCCCTGGTACGTCACAGAGGTAAAGGAAAAGGCCCTCACCCCAGAGCAGATCGACGAAGGCGTCAAGCCTTTGTTGGCTTTCCTGCAGCGCGTCTCTCGCGCCTCGGCCCTCGTGGCTCACGGCACCGATGCGCACAAGGTGGCACGCCGCCTCACCCAGCTGGAGAACCGGGCCATTCAGCGCCGCGGTTTCAAGGTGTACAAGGTGCGCTCCACCGGCGACCGCGCGTTTGCGGGATCCCCGGCGAAGCAGGAAGTGTGGCGGCAGGAAATGCAGGCCGCCTACACCGACGCGATGGCACGCGCTGGGATCAGCCGCGCCTGATCAGGTGCTGGGTTGATCGATTACCGCCTGACGGCACCCGGGGAGCAGCTTTCGTGGCTCTCGCCGGGTGCCGTTTGTCGTTTAGACGGCGTGTTTGCGGGCTAGGACGGCGACCAGGAACGACGACGTCGGCTCCCACGGCCTGAGATCCCAGGTGGAGAACAGTGATTGTCGTTCGAGGCCGGCTGCGTCGGCGTCGGCGAAGAAGGTGTCGACGGCGTACCCGCGGTCGCTGCCGAAGCCCACCACCAGTCGGCCGTCCGGCATCAGATGCGCGTGCAGCCGCCGGAGCACCTCGGGCGCTGTTCCGGGTGCCAGGAACGGCAACACGTTTCCGGTACACACGATCAGTTCGAAGGTTCGCGCCAGCTCCAGGGCGCTCAGGTCCCCGGTCTGCCACCGCGATGTTGGATGGTCGTTCTGTGCTGCGGCGATGAGCTCGGCGTCCGCGTCAACACCCATGACATGGTGACCCAGCCGTGCCAGTTCCCCGCCGACCCGGCCGGTGCCGCAGCCGGCGTCGAGGATCTGGCTCCTTCGCCCGGCCATCGCGTCCAGCAGCCGCGCCTCACCGTGCAGGTCACGGCCCTCTTCACGCATCGCCTCGAACCGTTTGATGTAGCGGGCGGAGTGCCCCGGGTGTTCACGGTTTTCTGTAGCCCAAAGGGTCTCGTCATTCACGGGCACAGCCTACTAGGCATACGATCAGGAGGGCATTGTCATTCACTGTCGGAGGAAACTATGAGGATTGCTGCAAGAGGCTGGCACGGCGTCGTCGCCCTGATTGGACTTGTGAGCCTCGAAGCCCAGGTCATCGCACTGATCAATGGGGAAAACTACTCCCTGCTGGGCCCCGCGATGTCGTGGTGGAACTTCTTCAGCTACTTCACCATCCTCAGCAACATCCTGGTTCTGATGATCAACCTGGACCTCGCCCGCAACCCGGAGGGCAGGCAGTCCACCCTGTGGCGGGTGCTGCGGTTGAACCTGGTACCCGTACCCGTTTGTGGATCTGAGGCTCATCGATCCGCTCGAGGTCCTGATCAACTGCGTGTTCATTGGTGCCATGTTCGTGGGCTTTGGCTTTTCAGTTCTGCAAATCGATAATCGAATGAAACCAACGAGAACACAGGTGACCACCAATGTCTGACTCAGTCGTCTGGCCGGCAGCGCCGCCCCTCCTCAGCCTGCCGATCATGGACCAGGCATGGATGGATGCGGTCTTCCTGCACTGGCGGATCCCGGTGGCGACGGCCGCACAATTTATGCCGCCCGGTACTGAACCGGATGTGTACGACGGCGATGCCTGGGTGGGGTTGATCGGGTTCCGGATGGTCGGGGCCGGGATCGGTTCGGGGATGCCCATCCCTTATTTCGGGTCCTTCAGCGAGATCAACGTCCGGCTGTATTCGCGGGATTCGGAGGGAACCCGCGGGGTGGTGTTCCTGACCCTTGATGCGTCACGGTTGGCCGTGGTCCTCGTGGCGCGGGCGGCAGGAATCCCCTACGTGTGGTCCCGGTGCGCGCCGGTGCCCGACCCGGGTCTCGCAGGGTATACGGTGCAGCGGTTCAGGGGCGGGGCGACGTCGTCGTTCGCTGTCCGGCCCAACCGCTCGGTGGTCGCGACCGACCCGTTGACCATCAACCTCACCGCGCGCTTCGGCCTGCACTCCGAACTTGCCGGGCGCACGCTGTTCATCCCGAACACCCACGCGCCCTGGCCGCTGCATCCCGCAACAGTCGGGTACCTCGACGATGGGTTGGTCAGCGCCGCCGGAATCGAAGTGACGGGGCCACCCGAATCGGTGCTGTACTCGCCGGGTGTCCAGACGCAGTTCGGGAAGCCGCGAGTGATCCGGCGAGGCTGACCCGCCTCAAACCCCTACCCATCGAATGATGGGGACGGCGAGGAAGGCGCCGTTGGAAGGTATCGGGTCAGACCATTCCGGATGGCCGGATGTTCAGCGACTCGATGACCGAATCACGTGAAGCGTCCACTGCCAGGCGGACCGCTTTGGCGACCTGGTCAGGCTGGATCCATTCCTCGGGCCGGTAGGGCTTGCCCTCAAAGTCGTGCAACTCCTGCTGCATGTCGGTGGCCACCCGGCCTGGGTGGATGGAGCTGACCCGGACGCCGTTTGCGCGTTCCTCCTGCCGCAGGGCATCGGTGAAGGCCCGCAGTGCGAACTTCGTGCCGCTGTAAAGAGCAGACCCGTCGCCGGAGGCGTACCCTGAGCCCGAGTTGATGGCAATGACCTGGCCCTTGGCGGCTCGCAGCGCTGGCAGCAGCAGCCGGGTCAGGTTCGCTACGGCGAACACGTTGACCTCGAAACTTTTCCGCCATTGTTCGGGGGTAAGGTCTGCCACCTGGCCCATCTGCAGCACTCCCGCCGAGTGCACCAGCAC
>NZ_ALPM01000123.1:24683-38135 GCF_000294595.1 Arthrobacter sp. TB 23
GAGGCGGGAGATGCCGTGCACGACGTCGGGCGTGAGCTCGGTCAGTTCGGCCGCGAAGGGCCCGGCGGAGGGGAACTCGCTGGCGAGGTCCTTCAACGCCTCGGCGTCACGGCCACCCAGGAGCAGGTGGTGGGTGGGGGCGAGCTCGCGGGCGATGGCAAGGCCGATGCCGCGCGAGGCGCCGGTGATCAGGGCAACAGGCAGTTCAGTCATGGTGCACATCCTACTGGTGGGTGCCCCCGTCCGCGCTGGCGAGTGCGCTTTTTCGCGCCGCCCCGACCCTGAGGGCCGTATCTGCGCCACGGTCACTCAAAGAGGTGCCTCCTGCCGCAACAAATCCACTCCAACCAAACGTTCCTCAGCCGTTAACCTGCGGTTTCCGAACCGGGGGAGTCGGGGCACCTAGAGTGATTTGCGTTCAGCCATCGGGCCATCGCACCGGACCCCTGAGGTGGCCCAGCGGTCCCGACTCTGCCCCGCCGCATCTATCGAGAGACGTCCAAAGTGAAAAAGCACAGCCCGCGGACTTTGATCGCCGCAACAGCCATCGCCTGCACCCTCGGCATCGCCGCTCCGGCTACCGCCAACGTGGTAGCGGACCCGGTCAGGTACTCAGCCGATCGCGCTGCACTCTCGCTGAACCCGATCGGCACCTACGAGACCGGGATTTTCGACGCCAGCGCAGCCGAAATCGTCACCCACTACCCGGGCGCCCAGCGTCTCCTCGTGGTGAACGCCGCCGAGGCGCTGGTCGAGGTGCTCGACGTCAAGGACCCGAACCAGCCAACCAAGTTGTTCAACCTCGTGACTGAAGGCGTCAGGTCGGGCGACGGGTCGCGGATCCCTGCCGGCGCAGTCGTGAATTCGGTGGCCGTCAGAGCGGATGGCCTCGGAGCGCTGGCCGTGGAAGCACCCACCAAAACCGATCAGGGTTGGCTGGTCTTCTTCGATGCGAACGGCAGCGGCGAAACCCTCGGCGCCGTCCGCGTTGGCGCCCTCCCCGACATGGTGACCTTTACTCCCCGGGGCGATCAGGCCGTCGTCGCCAATGAGGCCGAGCCGGCCGAGGACTATTCGGTGGATCCCGAGGGGTCGGTTTCGATAGTGAAGCTGAAGCACAACCGGATCGAGGTTCCCCGACAGCAGGATGTCAAGACCGCCGGCTTCCGGTCCTTTGAGAAGAACCTGCCCGACGGCGTCAGGATCAACGGCGGGCGCGAAGACGCCACCGGAGTGCAACCGAGGTACCCGGTCTCCGAGAATCTCGAACCCGAGTACGTGACCGTAGCGAAGGACGGCAGGACCGCGTACGTCTCGCTGCAGGAGGCCAACGCGGTTGCCGAGGTCAACCTGAAGTCGGCAAAGGTCACCAGGATAATTCCGCTTGGGACAGTCGACCGCCTCACGACGCCGATGGATGTCTCGGACCGGGACGGCGCCATCAATATTGCGAACTGGCCGGTGCAGGGCTTCCACCAACCGGACGCCATCGCCTCCTACACAGCGAAGGGCAAAACGTACCTCGTCTCCGCCAATGAGGGTGACGCCCGCGACTGGGAAGGCTACTCCGAGGAGGCGAGGGTCAAGGATCTGGGCGACGGGCTTCCGCCGATCTGTGAGGATTTCGACACGATGAAGCGCAACGCTGACGGCAGCAAAATGACCGTCGAGCAGCTGCAGCAGGACGAGAATCTTGGACGCCTGAAAATCACGCTTGCCGACGGACTCTCGGCTGACGGAGCCTGCTACGAAGAACTGTTCACCTACGGCACCCGGTCGATGTCCATCTGGACCGACAAGGGGACCAAGGTCTTCGACACGGCGGCCGATTTCGAACGGATCACCGCCGAAGCCGTCCCCGAATTCTTCAACTCGAACCACAGTGAAAGCAATTTCGAAGGTCGCAGTGATGACAAGGGCCCCGAGCCCGAGGGCGTCACCCTAGGCGAGGTGGATGGGCGGACTTATGCCTTCGTGGGGCTCGAACGGGTGGGCGGCGTCATGGTCTACGACATCACCTCGCCCGAGCACTCGACGTTCGTCACCTACGTGAACAACCGCGACTTCTCAGCGTCAGTCGAAGATGATCCGTCCACGCTGGGCGCGGCCGGGGATCTGGGCCCCGAGGGCCTGGTCTTCATCTCGGCGAAGGATTCACCCACCGGGAAGCCGCTGCTCGCTGTCGGCAACGAAGTCAGCGGCACCACCACGATGTTCAGCGTTGATCGGGTTTTGAAGCACCGGCGTTAGCCGCACCGGTCCGGCGAAAAACTGCCCAAACCGCCGCTAGCGGAGCGTGAAGATCCGCCGCACGACGCGGCCCTCGGCCAGGGCGTCGAGGCTTTCGTTGAGGTCGCCGAGGTCCCGTGTGTCGGAGTGGAGCAGCTCAACGGGCAGCTTCCCCTCACGCCAGAGCGCCAGATATGCGGGGATGTCACGGGCGGGCACAGAGTCCCCCATGTAGGAGCCGAGCAGGCGTTTACCCGCACCGGCAAACTGCAGCGCCTGCGTGGTGAGGGTCTGATCAGGGTGCGGCAGCCCCACCGAAACCAGCGCACCGCCGCGGGTCAGCAACCCCAGGCACGCCTCCATCACGCGTGCACTGCCGACCGCTTCAATCGCCACATCTACCCCGTCACTGCCCAGTGCCTGCACCAGGGATTCCGCTGCGTCGGGGGCGCCAACCGACGTCGCACCGCATTGCAGTGCAAGGTCACGTTTCGCTGGCAGCGGGTCGATGGCAATCACCGTGGTACCCGTGACCTGAGCGGCTGCCATCACCGCCATCAACCCCACAGCGCCGAGCCCGAACACAATGACCGACTGCCCCTCACTGACCTGCGCCGTGTTCAATACCGCCCCGATCCCGGTGAGCGCCGCGCAACCGAACATGGCAGCGACGTCGAAGGGGACGTCGTCGTCAATCACCACCACCGACTCGCGGGCCACCACCGCATACCCGGAAAACGCAGAGACGCCCAGATGGTGGTTGATCCTGTCGCCATCGGCGGTGCGCAACAGGGCCGGGCCGTGCAGTAGATCCCCACTGCCGTTGACCTCAGCCGCACGGTGGCAGAGGGCGGGGCGGCCGGCGTCGCACGCGCGGCAGGACCCGCAGCTGGGTACAAACACCAGAACCACCCGGTCACCCGCTGTGATGTCGGTGACATCC
This sequence comes from Arthrobacter sp. TB 23, assembly GCF_000294595.1. Classification (NCBI taxonomy): domain Bacteria; kingdom Bacillati; phylum Actinomycetota; class Actinomycetes; order Micrococcales; family Micrococcaceae; genus Arthrobacter; species Arthrobacter sp. TB 23. The sequence goes on from NZ_ALPM01000123.1 coordinate 27,856, forward strand.
GGGCCGACCAGGTCGACGACGCCGGTCGCCTCATGCCCCAGCGCCATCGGCAGTGGACGCACCCGTGAACCGTCGATCACCGAGAGGTCCGAATGGCAGAGGCTTGCCCGCTCGATCCTTACTCGCAGCTCGCCCGGCCGAGGCGAGGGAACGGCGAGTTCTTCAAGCCGGAGTGGAGCACTGTCGGCGTAGGGGCGGGCCGCGCCGGTCTTGTGAAGCACCGCGCTACGCATCGTGGAGGGATTCATGAGTTCAATGTACGGCCTGGGACCGTCTTGCCGTCCACTCCCTGCGCAAACTACCGTGAGTGCTACGCCACCCGTCTGAGGAGAACAAACCGCATGGAAGTATCCCCAATTGTTTGGGCATTAACGATCGCCGGAATTGTGGGGCTACTGCTCTTCGACTTCTTCTTCCACGTCCGTAAGGCGCACACCCCGACCTTGAAGGAGGCTGCGGTCTGGTCCTCGATCTATGTGGGGCTCGCAATCCTCTTCGGGCTCGCCGTGCTGGTCTTCGGGGGCGCCACCATGGGGACCGAGTATTTCGCCGGCTATGTCACTGAAAAAGCACTGTCGGTCGATAACCTGTTTGTGTTCCTCATCATCATGGCCAGCTTCAAGGTGCCACGCGCCGACCAGCAGAAGGTATTGCTCTTTGGCATCATCTTCGCGTTGATCGCACGCACTGGGTTCATCTTCCTGGGCGCCGCACTGATCAACCAGTTCGCCTGGATCTTCTACATCTTCGGACTGGTGTTGATCCTGACCGCCGGCAACCTGCTCAAGCCGACGTCCGGCGAAGATCACGGCGACATGATCGTGGTGCGTCTGGCCAAGCGTTTCCTGCCGGCCACCGATCACTACGACGGCGACAAACTGTTCACTATCGAGAATGGCAAACGCGTTCTCACGCCGATGCTGCTGGTGATGATAGCCATTGGTGGCACTGACATCCTGTTCGCGCTGGACTCCATCCCCGCGATTTTCGGCCTGACCCAAAACGTGTTCATTGTCTTCACCGCCACGGCGTTCTCGCTGATGGGACTGCGTCAGCTGTACTTCCTGATCGATGGCCTGCTGGACCGTCTCATCTACCTGTCCTACGGCCTCGCGATCATCCTCGGCTTCATTGGTGTGAAGCTGATCCTCCATGCGCTGCATGAGAATAACCTGGGCTTCATCAACGAGGGTGAGCCCGTCCCGGTGGTCGAGATCTCAACCGGGTTGTCCCTGTCAGTCATTCTCGGAGTGCTCATCGTCACCGTGCTGGCTTCGGTCTTCAGCCCCAAGGGCAAGGCGAAGAATGCTGTCTCCGGGGCCAAGCGCCATGCTACCGAGTACATGGACCTGGAGTACGAGACCGACATCAACGAGCGTGAGAAGATCTTCAACCGCATGGTCGAAGAGGAAGAAATGCTCCGCCAGCTCCCCGAGAAGTACAAACGCCTCATCCGGAATGAGACCGAATTCATGGACCTCATTCGCCGGGCCCACTTGGCCCACGGGGAAGCGGTCGACCGCGAACCCACTCGCTAGACCGGCAACACCACCCGGACCCTACGCACGGAGGGCGGCATCGCGATGATCGCGGTGCCGCCCTCAGTGGTTACCCGGTCGGGTCAGCTGCGGGTGGTGGCCAGTTCGGCAGCCGTGGGGTCACCCGGCATATCGGTGCCCCTGATGGATTCGCCGGCTGTCTCCCTGACAAACGGCATGGCAATCATGCCGATCAGGCACGCGCCCATCAGGTAGAAGGCCGGAACCAGCAGGTTGCCGGTCGCCCCGATCAGCGCTTCGTTGGCCAGCGGCGCAGTCCCGCCGAACAGTGCCGTTGCGAGGTTGTACGTCACCGCGAACCCGGCGAACCGCACATGGGCGGGGAACATTGCCGGGAAGGTCGCCGAGATGGTTGCGAGTTGCAGGACGTAGAGGATGCCCAGGACGGCGAATCCGATCAATGCCCCGGTGAACCCGGTGCCGATCAGCATGTACATCGGCAGGGCCGCGACGAAGAGTCCCACCAGGGAGGCCCACCACAGCGGTTTTCGGCCCACGCGGTCCGAGAGTGCGCCGGCAAATGGGATCAGGATCATCATCACCACCTGGCCGATCAGGATCAGGGTGAGGGAGCCGTCGTCGGACAGGCCAATCTGCGTCTGCAGGTAGGTGGGCATGTAGCTGAGCAAGGTGTAGTTGGCGACGTTGAGCGCGATCACCAGGCCAGCCATCGTGAGCACTGGACGCCAGTACTTGCTGGCCAGGTGCTTCAACGTGGTGGGTCCGCTGTCTTCGGTGCCCGAGTTGTTTTCAAGTTCACGGAAAACCGGTGTGTCTTCAAGTTTGGACCGCAGGTACCACCCGACCAGGCCCATCGGCCCCGCGATGAGGAAGGGGATCCGCCAGCCCCAGTCGGTCATCGCTTCAGCGCCGAGGAGGATCTGCAGGAACAGGGTGATTGCGGTGCCGAGTGCAAACCCGAAGATGGTGCCGAACTCGAGGAAACTGCCCAGGAAGCCACGTTTCTTGTCTGGCGAATACTCTGCCATGAAGGTCGCAGCTCCGCCGTATTCACCGCCGGTCGAGAAGCCCTGCAGGATCCGCAGCGCCACCAGGAGGGCCGGCGCCCAGTAACCGATCTGATCGAACGTGGGCAGCAGGCCAATGGAGAAGGTCGCGCCCGCCATCAGGATGATGGTGAGGGACAGGACGGCCTTGCGTCCCAGCCGGTCGCCCAGAGGCCCCCAGATTAAGCCGCCGAACGGACGGGCCAGGAAGGAAATGGCGAAGGTGGCGAGCGCCCATTCGGCGCCGCCGGGGAAAAAGTTCGCGGTGATGTAGGTCAGGACCACCGCGTACACCCCGTAGTCGTACCACTCGGTGGCGTTGCCTACTGCCGATGCGCCAATGGCCCGGCGGATTGTCTTCTTGCCTTCCGGAGTATCAGTCTCCGGAGCGTCGAACCCGCTATGGGGTGGTTGGTTTTCGACAGTCACTGGTGGCTCCGTCCCTGGTGCGGGCCGTGCTCAGCAGCCTGGTGGGCGGCCAGCATGGCTAGGTCAGCCATCAACCCTAGCGACGCCGTTAGTCGATGGCTAACGCACCCCTGGCTCCCGCCGGCAGGATTGCCGACGTCGGACCGGATCTGGAGACGTAATGATCAGGAAGGACTCGCTAGTCTGCGCTGATCTGCCAGATGGCGTATTCGTCCGCGTGCAGGATGGCGCGGCGGCCGTCGGACACGTCGCGGATCCAGACGATGCCCAGGCCCGGCGCGGTGTCTTCCACATAGCCGCTGTAGTGGACCTCACGGTTGCGATGCGCCTCGATTTCGTCCCCTCGGCGCAGCATACCGAGGTCATGGATTCGGGTGATGGCGGTGGCGGTAAGCAGGGACATAATGACTCCTTGGTTCTGTGGCCGGGGCAGGCAGGTCCGACCGATGGTTTTATTGTTCGCCCAAGGTGTTGCGGGGGTGTTTCGGCCCGGTGAATTTGTTGCGTCCTGACCCGTACTGCCCCGCCAGGCCGCGCCTCATGACCCGGAATTGCGTTGCCGGGCTGCCATGCCGGCAAAGAGTTGCCTAAGCTACCAGGATGACCGAACCAGCCTCGCCTGACCCGGCGTACCTCAATCAACTCGACTCCGAGACCCAGCGCCGGCTGCTGACCGCGGTGCCGCCTGAGTCACAGTTCGACGGCGCAGCGGAGGACCTCCGCGCCGCCGTCGACAGTAATGTCGAAGCCCTCCACGACGACCTGCGGCGGATAGTGCACACCCTCCACGCTCACCCGGAAACCGCCTTTGAGGAACATGCCAGTGCCCGGTTGATCGCCGACATTCTCGCCGAACACGGGGTCGCCGCCGAACTGGGGGCCCACGGCGTGGACACCGCCGTCAGGGCCGAAATCCGCGGCGCCGGTGATGGGCCAACCATTGCGGTGCTCAGTGAGTATGACGCGCTCCCGGGGATCGGCCATGCCTGCGGCCACAACGTCATCGCCGCGACCGGAGTGGGCGCCTTCCTTGCGCTCGCCGGGATCAAAGACCGGCTCAACGGCACGGTCGTCTTCCTCGGCACCCCCGCCGAGGAAGGGCACTCCGGCAAGGAGCTCCTGGCCCGCAATGGGGCGTTCGACGGCGTCGACGCCGCCATCATGGTGCACCCCTACGGCTACGACCTCGCGGACCAGGTCTGGCTGGGGCGCCGGCTGCTCACCATCACGTTCACCGGCATCGCGGCCCACGCCTCCGCGCAGCCGTTCATGGGCCGCAACGCGCTCGACGCCGCCAGCCTCACCTACCAGGGGATTGGCCTGCTTCGTCAGCAGCTGCCGCCGTCTGACCGGGTCCACAGCAACATCACCGAGGGTGGACGCAGCCCCAACATCATCCCGGATCGGGCGGTGATGAAGCTCTACGCCCGCTCCAGGTACCCGGACACGCTCAAGGACCTCAGCAAACGTCTGGAGGACATCGCCCGCGGCGCGGCGCTCATGACCGGCACCACAGTGGAACTTGACTGGGACCAGCACCCGCCGTCGCTCCCGATCCGGACCAACGATGCGCTCACCGGGCGCTGGGTGGAATCCCAGCAGCGGCGCGGACGCAACCCGCTCCCCGCTGGCGTCGTCTCCGACACCCTCGCGGCGTCCACCGACTTCGGCAACGTCAGCTACCGCATCCCGGGCATCCACCCGCTCATCAAAATCGCCGACCAGAGCACCGCCCTGCACACCACCGACTTCGCTGCCGCTGCTGGGTCCGAGGCGGCAGTGCAGGGAGCGTACGACGGCGCTGCTGGTCTTGCGCTGACAGCCCTGGATTACCTGATGGACCCAGTGCTCCAGCGGCAGGTGCGCCTGGAGTTCGAGGAGCAGGGCGGGCCCATCGACGTTCCGTCCTACTTCGATTGACGGGCAGATTCACGAAGCAAGCGACCCGCGTTTTGGAACCTGGGCGTGCCGCTGTCTGTACTGCTGGGTTTCCTCGACCCGTACCTCGGGCTGGACCCTTCCGAAAACGGAATACGCCTGCCGGGCGGGTGCTAACCCGGTGGGAGGATGACGCGCAGCCGGAGTCTGGCTGGAGCAGCCAGGGTCGGCTCCAACCGGGCGAGGATCGAGGGGCCTTGAAGCTCTGTTCGCAGGGACTCCCACGCCTGTGCTTCGCTCAGATCAAGAACGACGTTCGCGGTCGGTGAGAGGGCGCTGGCCCGTCTGACCAGCAGGTCGAGACCATGCATGTTGACCGGCGAAACGCAGCCGTGCACGCGGATTCGTACGCTATCAAGGTGGGCGTCCGTGATCACGAGTATTTTGAGTTTGAGGTGAGCGGCGGAAGGGTGTGCGGCCATGGAGCGTTCGCGCGGGGTCTCATGCCATGCACCGGAGGGCGCCTCGGCCGCGCCCGGGATACCACTCACCGGCAACATTGTATGAGTCTTCATCGATTCAGGTGTCCTACCATTTGATGCTGCATCTTCACGTAGTACCCATGAAACCGGGACCGACCCATCGTGCGCTAGGGCCAATAGTCCCAGTTGGTGGACTACCAATGGTGTGAGGGTTCAATATCTTGAGACCGGGGTGCGCCTTCTCGTTTCCATCTACAGAAGCACTCACTGCATCGTGGGTTTCGTTGTGATCGAGGCTTTATCCTGCGATGGGGTGACTTACCCGGCAGGGGAGCTGACGCGGCAGCGTGGTCTGCCCGGAAAATACGACGTGCAGCAACAACCCCTGACTACACCAGCGTCCGCGGGTTCACTCACAGGTCTGCAACTCTGTCGCAACCCTCCCATCTCTAGGGTGAGGACGACGGCCATCGCCTCAGCTCACCACAAGTGAACGATGCTCGTGTTTCACCTGTCAGACCACGACGTCCAGACCGACAGTTCCCGACAAGATACTGACTGGGTCGCTGACGGGTCATCCACACCCTGACAAATCCGTTCCCCTCACCGCGACGAAGGAAAATCGACAATGACGACGATGCAAGCAGCTGTAGTAACTGAATTCGGCAAGGATCTTCAGATCCAGACCCGCCCCATTCCCGTCCCGGAGCGCGGCCAGGCACTGGTCAAAGTACTCACCACCGGCGTATGCCACACTGACCTCCACGCCGCGGAAGGTGACTGGCCCGTGAAGCCTAACCCGCCGTTCATTCCCGGCCACGAAGGCGTCGGCGAAGTCGTAGCCCTGGGTGAGGGCGTCACCGACCTGGCTGTGGGAGACCTGGTCGGCAATGCCTGGCTCTGGTCCGCCTGCGGCGATTGCCAGTACTGCCGCACCGGCTGGGAAACCCTGTGCGAGGCGCAGCAGAACGCCGGCTACAGCGTCGACGGCTCCTTTGGCGAGTACATGCTGGTGGACACGCGCTTCGCCGCCCGCATTCCGGCCGGCTCGGATCCGGTGGAAGTCGCACCAATGCTCTGCGCCGGAGTGACCGTTTACAAGGGCCTCAAAATGACCGAGGCGCGCCCCGGCCAGTGGGTCACCATTTCGGGCATCGGCGGCCTCGGCCACATCGCCGTCCAGTACGCGGTGGCCATGGGCCTGCGCGTTGCCGCGGTGGACATCGCCGATGACAAGCTCGCTCTGGCCAAGAAGCACGGTGCGGAACTGACCGTCAACGCCCTGCACGAAGACCCCGTCGAAGTCATTCAGCGCGAAACCGGAGGCTGCCATGGAGTCCTGGTCACGGCGGTGCACCCGTCAGCCTTCGGACAGGCGATCGGGATGGCCCGCCGCGGCGGAACGATTGTGTTCAACGGACTGCCGCCGGGTGACTTTCCGGCGCCGATCTTCGAGATTGTGCTCAAGGGCCTGACCGTTCGCGGCTCCATCGTGGGCACACGACAGGACCTGCAGGAGGCGCTGGAGTTCTACGCCGAGGGCAAGATCCACCCCACGGTCTCCACCCGGGAGCTCGCCGATGTGAAGGTCATCCTCGACGAAATGAAGCACGCCAAGATCGACGGCCGCGTCGTCATCAAGTACTGAGTTCTGATCTAAGCGCTGATTAGGTCCGACAACAGCAACCGGCGGCGGCGGTGTCTCACCAGATGTTTCCTGGTATCGCCGCCGCGGGCGCTGATTTCCAGCGAAGAACGAGTAGAGCAAGGAACTGCCCGGACTCACGGGGTTTTGGCTGCCCGCTGACGCGCGGCCGGCAGCGAATCGTCCCGGGTGCGGGCCGCAGCGAAGCTGGTCAGCGGCCAGGCTCCGGCGTCCCAGCCCCGCCGGCTCAGGAATACGCCCACCTGGTGAGCCGTTGTCCCCAACGAACCCAAGCTGGAGGTACATCGTGACCAAGATCTTCGCCCTGCATGAGAACCCTGAGTGGTTTCCGCCGTTCGCCAAGGCCTTCGAGGCGAAAGGCGTCGAGGTGGAGGAGTGGCTCCTCACCGACGGCGTCCTCGACCTCGACCAGGAGCCACCAGAGGGTATCTTCTGGTCGCGGATCAGTGCCTCCTCGCACACCCGTGACCACCACCTGTCCAAGGACTACGCCCGCGCGGTGCTCTCCTGGCTGGAGGCCCACGGGCGCCGCACGGTCAACGGTCGGCGAATCCTCGAGCTAGAGATGAGCAAGGTCGACCAGTTGACCGCCCTGAAGGCGGCAGGCATCGACACGCCACGCACGGTGGCGGCCATCGGCAAGCACCGGATCCTCGACGCGGCGGCGGGCTTCCCCGCCCCCTTCATCACCAAGCACAACCAGGGCGGCAAAGGCCTGGGTGTCCGCAAGTTCGAAAGCCACGAGGAACTGGCCGAATACGTGGAGTCGCCCGAATTCGAAGAACCACAGGACGGCATCACACTGATCCAGGAGTTCATCCAGGCAGCCGAACCCATCATCACCCGGGTTGAGATTGTGGGCGGCGAATTCGTCTACGCCATCCAGGCAGACACGGCACGCGGCGGATTCCAGCTCTGCCCGGCCGACGCCTGCGCCATTGACCCCGTCACCGGCAAGCCCATTATGCCGCCCGGCGCCACCATCGCACCTGAGGAAGGACAGCAACTGTTCAGCCTCCGCGAGGGCTTCGACCACCCGATCATCGGGAAGTACCTCGAGTTCACCCGGAGGAACAACATCGAGGTGTGCGGAATCGAGTTCATTGAGACCGCTGACGGCCGCATCCTGACCTACGACGTGAACACCAACACGAACTACAACGCGGTTGTCGAGGCGCAGGCGCCCCGCTCTGCGCCGGACGCCCTGGTCGAATACCTGGCCGGAATTGCCGTGCCTGCGTAGGGGAGGCTTCGATAGGGTGGGGGACACCAAGAAGGACGACGGCTCCACTGACGCTCGGCGTCGGTGAGTTCCAAAGGGAGATTAGACGATGATCGGTGTATCAACGTTGATGGTGTGGGTTGGTTTGGTGTGGGTTGGCGTGATGATTCTCGCTATTGCGGCAATCATCTCGGTGGCGCGTAGTGCTGGTTTGAGCTCGACGGCGAAGGCCCTCTGGATTGCACTCGCCGTCGTCGTCCCGCTCTTCGGGGCAGTCGCCTGGTTCATCTACCGCGCTACTGAGGCCGGCACCAGCGATCCTGTTATTCCCGGCTGAGACCGGGGCGGGCGGAGCCCTCGACCTATTACGCAACATAAACATTTCGTAATAGGTCCAAGGATAGGCTAGCCTTACTTCGTTGCGTCCGAACGGCCGCGAATCACAGTTTCCCGAAAGTCGAGGAGCCCCCATGGCCCCCACCCGCATGCGCGGTTTCGCAGCCGCCGCTACGGCCGCCGCCACCATCCTTGCCCTATCCGCTTGCAGTACAGGTCCCGCCGATGGCGGCTCGGGCTCCGATGCTCCCGTCGCGGCCGGTGCTGCCGACCAGTTCCCCGTCACCATCGAGCACGCGTTCGGCGAGACGGTCATCGAAGAGCTGCCCGAACGGGTGGCCACGGTTGACTGGGTCAACGCGGACGTCGTGCTGGCCCTCGGCGTCGTCCCCGTCGGCATGCAGAGCGACGAGTATGGCGGAAACGACAACGCCTCCACCCCGTGGAAGGACGCCAAGCTGGAAGAGCTCGGCGCGGCGATCGGCACGGAGAACGCACCGGTGCAGTACTCGGAAGCTGATGGCTACGCGTTCGATGAGGTCGCAGCCACAAACCCCGATGTCATTCTGGCCGCCTACTCGGGGCTGACCCAGGAAGATTACGACACCCTGAGCGAGATCGCTCCAGTGGTTGCCTACCCCGAGGTCGCCTATGGCACCCCGTGGCAGGAATCGACTCGCATCATCGGTAACGCACTCGGTCTGGCTGACGAAGCCGAAGAGCTCATCACCGAAACCGAAGAGACAGTGGCCACCGCTGCTGCCGACTATCCGGCAATTGTGGACAAAACTTTCATCTACGGAAACCTCGACCCAGCCAGTGCTGAAGGCGTCAGCATCTACACCGCAAACGACAACCGACCGCGGTTCCTTGAGTCGATCGGCATGGTTCAGGCCGACGTCGTCACAGAGAGCACCGAGGGTTCAGAGGAATTCTTTATCCCCTGGTCCGCCGAACGCGCAAACGAGCTCGAATCGGACATCTTCGTCACCTGGGTTCCCGACGAAGCCACAGTCGAGGCGATTGCCGAAGATCCGCTGCTGAGCCAGATCCCCGCCGTCGAGTCGGGCGCTCTGGTTGCCGACCCGGACAACACCCTCACGCTGTCGATCTCGGCTGCCACCCCGTTGAGCCTCCCCTGGGCGCTGGATACTTTCCTCCCCATGCTGGACGAGGCGGCGCAGCAGGCCGAGGGCTAAACCGGCTCCAGAAGTTTGGCAGAGGCGTTTCGCCGCGTGAGGAGCTCACGTAGCGGGGCGCCTTTGCCGCATCACCGGTTGCTCTATGGGCCGGGGTGGGTTGAAATGGGATCAGCACACTTAGTTTCACCAAGGATGGAGATGCACCATGGCACAGCCCGACATTCACGACCTGCAGGAAGCCACCGCCTGGGATGCCGACGGGGAGAAGCTGGGCGAGGTGTCCCAGGTACATCTCGATGCCCGGACCGGCGAGCCGGCCTTTGTCACCGTAGGCCTGGGCCTGTTCAACACCCGCGAGCATTTCATCCCGTTCGACGGCGCCCGGCTCGACGGCGGCGACCTGCACGTCGCCTACACCAAAGACAAAATCACCGATGCGCCTGACCTGACTGCCGACTCGGAGCTGACCGACGAGCAGACGGCCACCCTGCGGGACTACTACAACAACTAGTCCGCCAGCGGCCCCCAGGTCAGGGACCCTTTAACGCCGAACGCGCCC
>NZ_ALPM01000124.1:0-43195 GCF_000294595.1 Arthrobacter sp. TB 23
TGGGCCAGTTCAATCGGTCGTTGCAACACCGGGCTGTTGGAGCGAGCTTAGCTGCTCGGCAAAGACTTCAGCCGGGGTTTTCCAGTCGAGGACTTTACGGGGCCGGTTGTTCAAGGTCAGAGCGATGGCTTCGAGGTCCTCGGCAGTCCACCTGGAGAGGTCAGTGCCTTTCGGGAAAAACTGGCGCAACAGCCCGTTGGTGTTCTCATTCGTGGGTCTCTGCCAGGGTGAGTGCGGATCGGCGAAGAACACCTTCGTTCCAGTGCTGAGAGTGAACTGGGCGTGTGCGGAGAGCTCTTTCCCTCGATCCCACGTGAGGGTCTTGCGGAGCTGTTCGGGCAGCTTGGTCATCGAGACCGTAAGCCCGGCGTTCATCGCCACGGCACCGTAGCCACCGAGCGAGGGCCCGTTCTTCACGGCCTGTCTATCAGCCCAGCCTTCCAGCCTGGGCAGATGTACCAGGATTGTGGAGCGGCTGCTGCGCTCGATGACCGTGCCGATCGCGGATCGTCCGGTTCCGATGATCAGATCACCCTCCCAGTGGCCCGGTACCGCACGGTCTTCGGCTTCGGCGGGGCGTTCGCTAATGAGGACCTCCGCGGTGACATGGCCTTGGGGTTTACTCTTCGATCGAGCTCGAGGTTCCCGCAGCGCACGGCCGGTGCGCAGGCAGGTGACCAGCTCGCGCTTGAGCGCGCCACGACCCTCGATGAACAGCGATTGGTAGATGGCCTCGTGACTAATGCGCATCGACTCATCATCCGGGAAATCGACGCGGAGCCGGTGGGAGATCTGTTCCGGACTCCAAGCTGTCGACCATCGCCTGTCCTGCCGGTGCGGTTTGTTCAGCCCCTTCCAGGCCGGTGTCGCAGGGCCAGCGACGACAGTGCCGTCGTGCCGGCGGATGACCCCAGCGAGCCGTTCCTGAACATACTCACGCAACCTCGCATTGTCCGCGAGTTTCGCGGTCTTCGGGCGCTTCGCAGCCTGTTGCGCCTTCCACTGCGCCACCAAGGCCCGATAGAGATGCTTCCCGCTCCTCGTAGCCGCGTTGCGACGCAACTCGCGCGAGATCGTTCCAGGGTCGCGGCCAAGCCGCCGCGCGATTTCACGCACGCCGACCTCCCGGGCTCGCAATAACGAGATCTCCTCACGCTCAGCGAAGGACAAGTAGCGGCCCGTAGGCTCGTCAAGACTGATCGGCGGCATGCCGCCAGCGTGACGGAACCACCGCGACGCGACCGGCCACGACACACCGAGCGCCTCCGCAGCTTTGACGGTTGTCACCCCAGTAGCGATCAAACGCCAAAACTCCCGCTGCACCGCACGAGAGGGCTCTGGCCTGCCCGGCGAACGCATCGGCGGACGTAACGCCCGATCCGCCGCCCACTGCCGCCGCGCGCCCTCCGGAGCCTTCCGCAACTGCTTTCCACCGCGTCCCATCGCGAACCTCCATAATCGAGGTGTTGCGACGACCAATTGAATTCACCTTGGCTTCCCGCGTCCGAATGATGAATCAGCCCCGCTGCGGCTGGCCGGCCGGTGTGTTGACGGCGCCACAACGCCATCCGCAGGCAATGTTCCACGAACGTAGTGTGCTTCACTGTGGAAGTTTCCCACCCGACGATCGCCCGGGAATACAGGTCAATGACCAAGGCCACGTAGACGAACCCGGTGTAGACCGGCACGTAGGTGAAATCAGTAACCCAGACCTGATTCGGTGTCAGCGCTATGAAGTCCCGATTCAACAGATCCCCGGCGCGGCGGCCGTCCTTACCAGGGACCGTGGTACGCATCTTGCGGCCCCTAATCAGACCGTTCATGCCCTCCTCGCGCATCAGCCGGTCCACAGTGTGTTTGGAGGCTTCCGGGAAACCGTTGCGGCGCAGCCACTGAGTCATCTTCCGCCGCCCGTAAAGGATCTCGGGGCGTCGACGGCCTTTCGCATCAGCGACGTTCAAAGCTCGTAGGGCATCGGTAACGCGGGCGTCTTCAAGGGTGCGCAACGCTGGCAGACGTGTCTTCCACGCCAGGTAGGTTCGTGCGGCAACCTGCACGCCCTGCTCTCGCAGGACGGCGCAGATCGACTCGACCGCGTAACCAAGAGCGCGCAATTCGTCGATAAATCGGCAGATCAGCGGCGGCGAGGGTCGAGTTCCCTCGCGAAGAAAATCGAGGCCCGTTTCAGGATCTCGTTGGACTCCTTCAGATCCCGCACCTCGGCCCGGAGCCGCTTGATTTCCTCCAACTCCTCGCTGCTTGGCCCGGTCTTTTCACCGGCATCGATCTGGGCCTGGACCACCCACCGACGCAGCGATTCAGCACCGACTCCCAGCTTCGGCGCCAAAGCCTTACAAGCCGTGTAAACAGAGGGATACTCGGACAACCGATCCACCGTCATGCGAACTGCACGATCACGGACCTCGGGAGGAAACTGCTTGGGCATAATCACTATCTTTCTCACAGAAGATAGCGGCATCAAACCCGGGACGGTTCAGTCCGAGAAATTCTGGGGTCATCAGTGGGTGCTGTGCTGCGGACATCCGGGCTGTAGGTTCCTGTTGGAAGAGGCCGCTCAAAAGCCAATCCGAACCAATACCGGGACCTCATTGACGGGGCCATCGGATGGTGGCTGAACTTCCCAACCAGGCAAGGAGCGCGAGGGTTGCTGCGCCGAGGAGGGTCCATTGCGGCAAGGTACGTTCACTGAGCGCGGCCACGATAAAGGGGAAAGCGAACCCTACGTAGGTTAGGCAAAAGAACACCGCCGTTACGGTAGCAAGATCCTTAGGTGCGGCGAGTTCTTCGCTTATTGCAAGTCCGCCGATGAGGAGCATCCCATAAGCACTGCCCAGCATAATGGCGCAGGGGATGAGTAGGAAAGGTTCTCTGGTAGCCGCCGTCACTGAGGCCAATAGCAATCCTGCGATCAAGCTCCCATATCCCACGTGGAGCGTGATCCCGGCCCGGCGCTGCTCGAGTCGTCGCGCGAGGGGCTGCACGAACGCTCCGGTTCCGAGAGTGAGTCCAGCTGAGGCTCCACTGACAGCGATATTGAACTGGCCAACATCGACTAAACCCGGTAAAACGGCGACAGTCGTCGTCGCGGCTCCGAACACCCATGGTGCACTCGGCAGGACTCTCCGTAGGAAAATTGGGGCCATGATCGCCGCCCGCAGTTCGGTTTGCACCCGCGCCGTCTGAGGTTGTGCTTTCACGGTTTCCGTCGCAAACCATACGAGCGGGGCGATGACGAACATAAGGAGGATGTGAACGATGTAGGGCAAGGTCTGCGGATATGGGAGCCACTGGGCGAGGATCCCGGCGATGAGTGGACCGACCGCGAATCCTGCAGAAAGCGAAACCGCCGCTCGTCGGGCACCGCTACCCGCAGCGGCATCAGCAGAGAGTTCCTTGATCCAAGCGGTGCCGGGCCCAAAAGCGGCACCGGAGGCGACCCCGGCGAGTATCCTACCGGCCAGGAGCAACCAAGTCTCATGGGCCCCGAGCAGCAACACGACAGAGGCAACGACAGAGAGAACCAGCACAGGACGCATCACGCGGCGACGGCCATACCTGTCCGAAAGCCTTGCGGCGATTAGAAGCGCAGGGATGAGCCCCAGAGCGTACGCGCCGAAGGATGCTGCCACTTCTGTCGCGGGAATGTATGCCTGGTAGACCAGAAGAAGGGGCGCAAATTGGTTCGCGCCCCACCCCACCGCAAACATCGCCAGAGCTACCCGCCACCATTGCCGCGATGCCATCGAACGCCCATCACTAGTACGAACATCATTGATGACTATCGAACCATAAGAGATCCACACGCCAGCACGAGCGCCAAGGCTCGGGATATGGGTTAGTACGGAAATCGACCCGATGACCCGACGGCAGCGTTTTCCGACATGACGGGCTCATACACCACTACCTGCCAGCCAACCGTGGATCCACCGTTATTCAGACACTCCCTCGCCCGGTTGCGAGGTCGCCATAACAATGCTTAGGGCCGCGCTAATGACATGTGCTTCAAACGGCCGTCGGCGCAGTACACGGCTATTCCTCAGACGAAACCGCGCTATTGGTGGTGCCTGAAGCGCATCGAAGGGTAAGTCCGCGGGCTAGCGGATGGTCAACGAGGATCAGTACTGCGTTGACATTTTCACCGAGGTCGCGGCGGTAAACAGTGCCTTGCATGCGGTGAGTCTGGGTCTGCTAGAAACCCATCTGTAATACTGCGTCGTCACTGCAGCCCAGCAGGCCGGGACAACGAGGGCCTTGGAAGCTATCGACGCGAAGTTTATGGAAGCGACGCAGGCAATCAGCAGATTTCACGGTGATCTCCGTTCCTTATGTCGCGTTCGCAGATCGCAAAGTTACGAAAAGGTGTGGTCTCGGACTGTTTCCTTTAGTGGCAGAGTTGTTATGACTGTGTTTAAGACAGACGACCGCCGCAGAGGCTGGGGGCTTCTGCGGCGGTCGTTTTGGTGGCCTAATCGGTTGAGGAGTTGGTCCGATTAGCTCAGGTACTCGTGTAGTTTGGGCTGTGCTTATGCGTTGGTGTTGCTGCGGCGGACCATAAAGGTTCCACCGGCTGCTGCGGCGAGGACAAGTCCGCCACCGATGGCGAGCATGGCGGTGTTGGACCCGGTTTCCTGTGCGACACCGGTGTCAGCGCCACCGGCGGGCATGTCGCCCATCTGTGAGGCTACGAGTGTTCCACACAGCGCTGGTGAGGTTGCGCCGAGAGGAAGTGAAGGATCCAGGTCACTTGGGGAGTTGAAGACTTCCTCAGAGACACCGGCAGTTGCTGGGTCCAGGCCGTGGACCACGACGACGGCGGTACCGGCTTCAAGGGATGCCTTGGTTTCGGCGTTAAGGTCGATTTCGCGCTGAATGGTGTAGCTTCCGCCCTGACCGCCGAGCTCAAGGTTCAGGCCCTCTTCAGCACCGGTGGCGCCGCTGGTAGTCAACGTGGTCAAGATTCCACCATAAGAAGGGGCGCCGTCGGTGGTGTTCAGGATGCCGTCACCGTTTTCGTCATCGGCTGGCGCGGGGCATTCACCGAGAGCCCCACCGTGGATGTGCTGGACGTGAGGGTAGGGTCCGTCCATGAAGGTCTCGGCGAGGCCGGAAACTTGCAAGTTGACCATTGCCTTGTCGCCAGTGACATCAACGGTGATGGTACCGGTGCCGGTGGTGCCGTTGAGCTGGCCCAGGGTCGAGGAGTAGGAGTGAGTTTCGCCGTCGTGCGCTATAGCTGGCGAAGCTGCCATGGCGAGGGCGCCGAGGGAGCCTGTCAAGTTGTTTGTGTAAGCGGGTGGCCGCTGGATGGTTTTCATAGGTAGGGGTTGATGCGGTCGGGGTAAGCGAGGGCGAGTTGGGCGAGGGCTTGTTTCCAGTTGGTGGTGACTTGGCCTTCGACGAGGCGTCCGTCGGCCTTGCGTTTGGATTCGCGGCCGAGACCGCGTTCTTTGGCTCGTTCTCGTGCGCGTTTGTCTTCGATGTTGCAGATTGCCAGCCAGAGCAGTTTCACGACAGCGTCGTCGGAGGGGAAATGGCCGCGGTTCTTGATGATTTTTCGGAGCTGGAAGTTCAAAGACTCGATCGCGTTGGTGGTGTAAATGACCCTGCGCAGCATCGGCGGGAAGGCTAGGAACGGGGTGAACCGGTCCCAGGCGTCCTCGAAGGCCCGGACGGTGTTCGGGTTTTTCTTGCCGAGCTCCGAGGCCGCGAATTCCTCCAACGCGGCCCGTGCCGCGGTCTCATTCGGGGCCTGGTAAACGGCTTTCAGAGCAGCCGCGACGGCTTTGCGCTGCCCGTAGGACACGAACCGCATCGAGGCCCGGATCAGGTGCACCACGCAGGTCTGCACGAGCGAATCGGGCCAGGTTGCTTCGATCGCTTCGGGGAACCCGGTGAGCCCATCGCAGCACACGATCAGCACGTCCTTCACACCCCGGTTGGCCAGCTCGGCGCAGACACCGGCCCAGAACTTCGCGCCCTCGGTGGCTTGGACCCAGATGCCCAGGACATGCTTGATTCCTTCCATGTCGACCCCGACCGCTATGTGGGCGGCTTTGTTGCGTACGTGCGCTCCGTCGCGGACCTGGGCATATGAATCCCTCACGATCAGTATTCGCAACGATCGTTAGACACTGCCAGGCCTCCAGCGGCCGTCGCTGCCAAGCGGTGACCTCCTCGAGGACTTCATCGGTGATCTTCGAGATCGTTTCGCGGCTGATCTCCGTGCCGATCGTGGACACGAGGTGATGCTCGATATCACGCACCGTCATCCCGCCGGCATAAAGGCTCACGATCATCTCATCGAGCCCGCCCAGGCGCCTGGAACCTTTCGGGACCAGGGCCGGGGTGAACGTGCCGTCCCGATCCCGCGGGATCGCCAATTCAACGTCCCCGACAGCGGTCCCGACGGTTTTGGGGAAGGCACCATTGCGTGAGTTCGGGAACAAAGCCGCGTCTGGGTCGCCCCTGTCATACCCGAGGTGGTCACCGAGCTCGGCCTGCAAGCCCCGTTCCAGACCCGCCTTGATCAGCCGTTGGATCAGGCCGTCCTTGCCTTCGAGCTCGACCTGGCCGGAATCGATCATGGAATACAACTCATTCAGGGCACCCGAGGCCTCCAACGCCTCCACACCCTCACGCTGAGAACGTCTGCGCTCCTCAGGAGCTTCCTTATCAATCATGGACATCAGTATCTCGGCTTCCTGCTAAGGGTCACCCTGCCCTTACACAAAATATTTGACACCCTCCGCCGAGGGCGAGAGTGGGGACTGCAAAAAATCGCATTGACTTGTTCATGGGAATACTTCCTTCATTGTGCGATGAGCGCGCATCCTGTGTAAGACACGGTCTGATAAGTGATTCGGAGCACATACCGGCGATCCGCAGGGGCGACATCGACTTCGACGACAAACTGGCAACACTGCTGGAACTGGCCCGGCAGGCCACAGCGAACAAGGGGTCCGTGAAGGACGCCGACTGGCAAACCGCCCTCGACGCAGGATGGTCAGACACTGAGCTCACGGAACTCTCCACCCACGTGGCCCTGAACCTGTTCACCAACTACTTCAACCACCTCGTCGACACCGACCTGGACATCCCAGCTGCACCAAGTCTCTAAACCACCACAAACCCATGTAGGCCCTGCCGTCCGTTCGCAGCAGGGCCTACATGTTCATCAACGGTATGATGATGTGGCAAATCTCCGTGTCGGAACAATCAGCAGGATCAAGAGCCCGACTCGAATCGATCAGCCCTTTAAGCTCCGCCGATAAGGCGTCAAGTTCGCGTTGGCGCACCTGGACATAGGAGAGCTTTCGTTCCAGGAGTGCCGATACATGGGCGCACGGGGCCTCACCCGCGTCGCGGAGACGTAGCGTGCTCGAAATTTCGGCCAACGTCAGACCGGCCGCCTGGGCCGACCGGATGAACCGCAACCGGCCCACTATCTCAGGGTCATAACTGCGGTAGCCATTCGACGTGCGCAGAGGATCCGGCAGCAGACCTTCACGCTCATAGAACCGGATGGTCTGACTATCAACGCCCGCAAGCGCCCCAAGTTCCCCAATACGCATCCCCCAGTCTAACACTTGACCTTGTAGTCGGCTATAAGGTTTACAGTCAGAAGATGAAGATCACCCTGCAGTACTTCGAGGGCTGCCCCAACTGGACCCTAGCCAATGAACGACTCATCGCTTTAGCCGAAGACCGCCCCGACATCGTCCTCACCCGACAAATAATCGACACCGCTGAGGAAGCCGAACGAACCGGATTTCACGGTTCCCCGAGCATCCTGATCGACGACATCGACCCTTTCGCGGGTCCTGGCGCACCAGTCGGTTTAGCATGCCGCCGATACCTCACCCCAGAGGGGCCAGCCGGGGCTCCGACCCTCGACCAGCTCAGGGCAGCACTACCACCCGCTACAACCACGACCACGACTACGACTCCGCTTTCAGACAAGAAAGCGGTATGAGATGACTACCGATGTCGACCTTCTGGTCATTGGTGCCGGGATGGCTGGAATCGCCGCCGCGACGAAATGCGCGTCGAAGGGGTGGAATGTTGCGATCGTGGACTCCCTACCCTACGGCGGAACCTGCGCCTTGCGCGGGTGCAATCCAAAGAAAATCCTCAGGCGTGGCGCCGAAGTGATCGAAGCCGCCCGGCTCATGAGCGGCAAAGGCGTAAACCCGGGCACCATGTCCATCAACTGGCAGGACCTGATGGAACACAAACACGGATTCACCGAACCAATCCCAACGACCGTGGAAGAAGACCTGCATTCACACGGGGTACAGACCCTCCACGGGACGGCGACCTTCACCAGTCCAACAACGGTCAACATCGCCGGAGCATCATACGAAGCTCCGAAAATCCTCGTCGCCACCGGAGCCACACCCCGGCCTCTGGGCTTCCCCAGAGCCGAGCATCTCATCGATAGCACCGACTTCCTCAACCTTCAGAAGCTGCCACCCCGAATCGTTTTCCTCGGCGAAAGTTTCATCTCTTTCTAATTCGCCCATATCGCCGCCCGAGCCGGAAGCTCCACCATCATCCTTGATCGCGGGACCCGACCACTGAAGAACTTTGACCCAGACCTCGTTGACCTCCTGATCGCGCGCGGCACAGAGTCAGGCATCATCGTCCAACGCGGCACAAGCATCACCCGTATCGACAAGTCAGGCAACGGATTCCGCCTCCACCTCACTCAAGCTGGCGAGACGTCGACAATTGAAGCGGACCTCGTTGTCCACGGCGCGGGCCGGATCCCGGACCTATCCCGACTGAACCTCGAAGCGGCCAACGTCGCATACGGGCCTAAAGGAATACAGATCGCCGACCATCTCCAAAGCACCACCAATCCCGCCGTCTACGCAGCAGGTGATGCCGCTGACACCCCGGGTATGCCGCTAACCCCGGTCGCAGTGTTCGAGGCCAAAGTGGCAGCATCAAACATACTCAAATCAGATACCACGGCCCCCGACTACACCGCCATACCAACGACAGTCTTCACAATTCCTGAACTAGTGCGCCTCGGCATGCTCGAACACGAAGCCGCTGACAGTGGCCTGGACGTCGACGTCCGCTATACCGATACCAGCGCCTGGTACACGAATTGCCGAACAGGGGAAACCAGCGGCGCATCGAAAATCCTGATCGACAAATCAACGGATCAGATCGTCGGCGCGCATCTCTTCGGCACAGACTACGCCGAACTAGCCAACACCATCAGCCTGGCCATGAAACACGGCCTCACCACCCGCCAACTGAAATCAACCACAGCCACCTACCCCTCAGTAGGATCAGATTTGGCCTCGCTCGTCTAGCCGCACAAGATTTGTTGCGCCGGTAGCGTTCAAAAACAATCGCTGACGCTACCTGTACTCCGGATTCGCTTCCAGACCGAACCTGTCGCCCTTTTTCCAAGCGTCAGGTAGGTTTCCCTGGGCAGGGATACCTCCGGCCAGTTTCAGGATTCGAGCCATATGAAGCAGGTTCCAGGTCATAAAGGTGGTGTTGCGGTTGGTGAAGTCATTCTCCGGGCCACCTGAACCTTCATCCAAATAGCTTGGGCCCGGTCCTGCCTCTCCAATCCAACCCGCATCCGCGGCCGGAGGAATGGTCACCCCAATGTGCTGAAGGCTGTAAAGAATATTCATCGCGCAGTGCTTGACGCCGTCCTCGTTCCCCGTCAGCAAAGCGCCACCTACCTTCCCGTAATAGACGTACTGCCCGCGGGTGTTCGTCATCCCTGACATCGCATAGAGACGTTCAATGATCTGTTTCATCACCGAACTGTTGTCTCCAAGCCAGATCGGTCCAGCCAGCACCAAAATGTCTGCCTGTTCAATTTTCTCGAAAATGGAGGGCCAGGCGTCCTCTTCCCAGCCGTGTTCCCTCATATCCGGGTAAACACCCGTCGCTACCGGAAGATCGATTGGTCGCACAATATCAACATGGACGCCCTTCGCCCGCATCAGATCAGCGCTCAGACGGACCAGCCCGGAGGTGTGGCTCAGTTCGGGGCTACGCTTCAAGGTGCAATTGAGGAACACTGCCCTCAGACCAGCGAACTCACCGTCACTACCCATGGCCTTCACGCTATCGGTCATCTAAGAGGTGCTCCTGACTAGATCACGGACAACTTCATATCCGTTCAACGATTCCGGGACTCGGTCCCGAAGATCACTAGACCGAATACACACCACACTAGACCCAACAAAAGATCTCACTATGTAACCTGGAACACAGGGAGGGAGTACCCCTCCATTCGATTTCGCGTACCTGGAGCCTCTCTTCGTCGGATGGGTATCGTAACTCTTCGATCGCAGTGCCCAATGGCGGGGCGGATTTGAAGGCAGAGACGACGTCATCTCGAAGGATCTGAAAATCGGCAAGCCCACGACCTTCATTGTGAAACTCGAAAATCTCCTCGATGACGTCGGGCGACCTAGTCGTGGCCGCGGCCAGGGTTGCTTTGTTTGACGTAAGGACTGGTCACGCCACGAGATCAAAATACGCCGTATCGGTATTCCAAGCTATTGGATGCCGCAACCTGCCCACCGTGGGATCTAGCGCGCTGTACATCATGCCGTCTCCCGCACAAATGCCATCGTGTCCCCAGTTGTTTGGCCCTTTTGGGTTCTAGACGACGAGGTCCCCTGGCTGGGGAGTCTCAGTCCGCGTCCCGACTCTCCATTGCTCAACTCGTAAAAGGTTGACTCCAGCCTGCCTGTAAATCCATTGCACGTAGCCAGAGCAGTCCCACGCTTTGAAGGCCGTCCCACCCCACACATACGTTCCGCCGACACCCTGTTGAGTGAAACGCAAAATTTCCTTGCGTACCTGACTCAGATTTTTGGCTCGCTTGTCGCTGCCGCCGCCTTAGACGGGCTGGTACACGCAGTGGGCGCGATTCCGCCCCCGAGCGCCTCAACGATTGCCGTTGCTTCAGCCTCCCACCGCGCGTACAACTCTGGAAACGCCGACACCCGGTAGGAAGTGCCGACTGTGAGCCCGAACCAGCGTCATGCAGTGCCGGCGAAACATACCCATGAATGACTAAAAGCATTTTCGCTGTTTGTCATTCTGATCCCCATCATCGCTGGGCGGGGCCTTCGCGCAACCAGGGCGCGATGCGCCGGGAGCGGACCAAATTTTCGTTCGGCGCTCATCCGTCGCTTACTTCCTCACAAAAGTCCGGCCATCTACCGGTTCCCCAAGTTGCACTCCGGCCCCTCGTACCCAGCGGTGATTCCACTATCAGACCGACGCCAAGGAGAAAACTGGATGAAAAACTTTCACCGAAGTCATGTACCTTGCTCACCACTCCCCCATGAACTGGTAGGAACGCCAACCAAGGGCTTCACGAGAGAAAGGAGGCAACCCACCACAGGAAGACTGCAACCCACCCACCGAAACAGGCACACCCTGTTCACCATCTGAGCCGGTTTGTGCACAGTCAGAGACCAAAACAGCCTCTGACTAGGGGAAACACTGTGCCCGAAGTGGGACTTGAACCGGCTTTCACCCCCTGCAAACACTGGCCTCCCCCGAAAACCTCCCCAAACCGCCCCAGACCGACACCGATACGACCCAGTCCGACACCCAAGGTGTGCACAATGTGCACACCCCCTTTTCTGCCCTGATCTTCAGCCACGTTTGACGGCCCCGGTGGCTCTGCGAAGCGAGGCACTTCATACCCCGTGAAGGTAGTAGCCGACTCGAGATTGCTTTCCTCGCAGACCACGGTGAACGCTTCGCATGGACATGGGCTAGGCCGTAAGCCCCGAGTCCTGAATAGCTAGAGATCATAAAAACCATCTCTCCTCTCCGAATATCTCATGGATAAGCGAGACGTTGACGACGTGACGGAGAACCCGCAGCGTCTTCAAATATTTCTTTGTCGACGGTGACAGTTCCGTCGATTCACTTTAGGTCTGGGTCTACGTGATTTGATATAAATCTATTTGATCGAGAGCCCAGAATGCTTAGCGATCTGTGCCACAGGCAATACACCATTCCGAGCCAAACCAATATCATCCTCAGGAATTCCCCGGCATCCTTGCCGCGGATCTCGGTCAGCGTGTTGAATGGAGCAGAATGGATCATCATTGGCTAGCGGAACCTTGGAACTGAAGCACCCCGCTTTTTGCCCAACGCGGATAAAATCCCATTACTGAACCCCCTTCTAGGGCTCATTTGGGTGCGGGCGGCCGCCCGCACCCCCGAGAATAACCTCACCAGGCTAGATCCGATATCTGGGTCCGGAGCGTCGATCCAACCCTTCAGCCGGACACCACTAGAGGCTGAAAGCGACCGTCCGCGCAGTCCCGTCATATCCGCCCGGGGGCGCTTTCACGCCAAACAGTGCGCCCATGGTAGGCGCTACGTCGACGGTTCGCGCCGGTTGCGATGACACCATACCCCGGACTACCCGTGGGCTTCCCCCACTAACGAAAAACGGGATTGGTTCCGTTGCTGGATGGCCGTGATTCCCGGGAATGGGATTGGACGCCACATAGGGGTCAGAGAAACGCCAGCCTGCACGGCAGGTTGCCACTAGGTCTCCCGCTTCTGGACCCAGACGAAGCTGGGAGGGAGTGTTCACCGCATGGACTCCTGGATGCGCCAGCACCAGCGTGCGTATCTCAGCCAGCGCCGCGTCCTTCGTTGCTGCGCCGCCGACCCAGTAGAGCAGGTCCGCTCCCCCGTTTTGGGCGATCTGGGTGTTCGAACGCAGGTCTGGACGGGTGCTGAGTATGCGGTCCACCGAGATGACATTGGTGGGAATGGACCAGTCCATCGAATGGTCCGCAAGGACCAAGACCACGCTGGACTCCCACTTTTCAGTTGCCTTCAGCCTGTCGACGAAACGGCCTACCTGCAGGTCCGCCGATGCCAAGGCGGCAGTGCGGGCTACTTCCAGGGTTGTGCCTGTCAGATCGCTGTGGCCCATACGGTCGACGTCGCCGAGGTTGGCGAACACGAAATCCGGGTCCGCTGAGTCAACCATCGCTATCAAAGCATCAATCGTGGCAGCGTCGGGGGCATGACCACTCACCGGAACGATGGGAGCAGGCTCCCAACGGTAGGTAGCACGCTCACCAAAAATGCCGTACAGGTATTCCTTGCTTAGCACGGTACCTGTCGTACGCCCGGTCCCGTTTAGTTGCTCAATCAGAGTGATGAACCGTAGATCCGAAGGCCGGTCGAGATCGCGCTGTACAGATTCGACGCGGTCGAAAATTCTATTGGCCGGCACGCCCGTGCGGTCAGGGCGGGCACCGGTCATCATCATCACATGATTCGGAATGGTCTCCATTACGGGCAGCGATCGGGCGGCCGGGAACGTGGTTCCTTCAGCGCGCAACTGCGCCAGACGTGGTGTCAGCCCCGCCGTGATCTCACCAGGCTTGCAGCCATCCACCACCAACACGTACGCCCTCGTCCGTCCGGTTGGCGCAAGAACTGGCCTGCGTGCCCAAGCCGCGCCGGGAACCCCCGAGAGCACAACGGCGGCGCCACCGGCGGCGGTAGCCCTAAAAAACTGCCTGCGCGTTGAGTCCATCACAGGACACCCCCGGTTGCCGGGGTGACCCGCTGTGTGCCGGCCATAACCTGCCACGAAGTGGAAATCCTGCTCGTCGCCGCCCGGTCCATCCGTTCCGAGAGTACGTACCAGTCCATTCGCACGCCCGACGGCGTAACCTCAAGAACCGAATACCCGTGGGAATCGAAGTCGAGGTACTTCACGTGCGGGTTGTTCGCCTTAAAAGCAGCCTCGACGGCGACCGATGCAGTGCGAGGCGGAACATTAAGGATGTCATCAAGGTTGTCGCTCGTCACCGAGGTGCAGACGAACTCGGTCGCCACCGAGTTGCCCGAGGCGGGATACGTCAGCGGGTCGGCTGGAAGATCGCAGGCCCACCCGGAATGGATGTCTCCGGTGAGGAAAACAGTGTCTGTCACACCGTTGTCCCGCAGGTGCTTCAGCACACGGGACCGGTCCGATGTGTACCCGTCCCATTGGTCAGTGTTGTACGGCACTCCGTCGATGGTGGAAGTGCCAAGCAGTTCCTCCATGGCACCTACCTCACTGGTACTGAGAGTAGACGGGAATCGGATCGGCGTGATCATCACCGGATTGCCAACCAGTTTCCACTGCGCATCCTCTGAAGTGAGACCGTCGAGCAGCCAGGTCATTTGGGCGTCACCGGTGATGGTGCGGTCGGGGCTGCCAATCTCCGGATCGACGACGCTCTCTGCCTGCTGGCTGCGGTACGTACGCAGGTCGAGCATGGAGATACTCGCGAGCGAACCGAAGGACAGACAACGGTACAGGTCGCCACCGTTTTCGTAACGCACCGGCATCCACTCGGCATAGGCCTGCTGAGAGGCTGTCCGTCGGTCGGACCAGGCGCCTTCGATGCCTTCAGTGTGGTTCTCCGCTCCGCCGGACCACGCATCGTTTGCGGACTCATGGTCGTCCCATGTCACGACGAACGGAGCTACTGCGTGAAGTGCTTGAAGGTCTGGATCTCTCTTGTACTGCGCATGGCGACGCCGGTAGTGCTCAAGGACGGTCATCTCCACGGCGGGGTCATGTGGGCGGACCACTATTGCGCGCGCCTGGTATTCACCCGGCGCGTACTCGTACAGGTAGTCCCCTAGGTGTATTACAAGATCCAGGTCCCCGCGTGCGGCAAGGTGGCGGTATGAGGAGAACCAGCCGGCCTGAAGGTTTGCGCAGGATACGACACCGATTCGCAGACGATCCACGGCCGCCCCTGCTCGCGGCGCTGTCCGCGTCCGGCCGACGGGCGAGACGCCCTTTCCCAGGCTGAACCGGTACCAATAGGTTGTGGCGGGCTGCAGTCCCCGTGGTTCCACTTTCACGGTGTGGTCACGGATCGCACCAGTAGTCGTCGCGCCACGCGCCACAATCCGACGGAATTCCGGGTCCAGTGAAACCTCCCACTTCACCGATGCATCCGGACCGATCCCCGAACCGGGAGTCGCTTCGGGCGTCGGCGTGACGCGGGTCCAGAGCAGGACACCGTCGGGAAGCGGGTCACCGGAGGCAACACCATGGGCAAATAAAGGGTTTGGCGTCGAAACAACCCGAAGGCGAGCAGCCTGTGAAGCGGGCGTCATGATCGTCCCGGCAGCGGCGCCGGTGACGGCGACTGCGCCTGCCGCGCGCAGAAGATTACGGCGAGTAATGGGGTCCATATCTCAATTAGATAACGCCGCACCGACCGAAAGCTCGGAAACCGCGCCCGTTGAGCGAGTGTTCATCCAATGTACAACTGAATAGATGCCTGAACCCAAAGACCTCCACCTGGCGTAGCGATCGTTCAAGTAGATTTGCCCTCAACCTTGCAATCATAGACATCCTGGTTGGGTCCCCGGGTAGGAGTCCAGCTGGCATGAGCCCTCGTCGGTAGTCCGATGGCACCTCTGGATGGCACCGAATCACCTACTGCTAGTTCTCGCCGGGAGTCTCGTATTCATCGTCGGACTTATCGGCCCCGAAACCGACAGGACGCGCCCTCTTCCCTAAGGCGTGCTGCTGTCCTGGTTGTGCTGCAGGCTATGGGCCGCGGCCGCGGCCCATAGCTGGTGGAAGTGGTTGATAGGCCCGTTGCCGTGTCCTACTTCTAATTCGTCGGCGTGGGTGAGTGCGTCCTGCAACCAGCTCTTCGCCTGGCGGACGGCACCGACCCAATCACCGGTGCGTGCCATGACGGTAGCGACGGCGGAGGACAGGGAACACCCGGTTCCATGAGTGTTTTTGGTCGCAACCCGAGGGTGGATGAATTCCACGACGCTTTCGCTGGCACGACCTATCCGGCCGGTGACATCGACGAGTGCGTCGGGACTGGATTCTGTTGACAGGTGACCGCCTTTGACGAGCACAATTGTTCCCGATGCCGTGGACAGCTTCTTGCCCTGTTCGATAGCTGCAGGCCAATCCTCGGCGACTGGTTCATCCACCAGGACCGCGAGTTCGGGAAGATTAGGGGTGACCAGATCCGCTTGGCTCACCAACTCCCGTAACGCGGTTTCGGCGTAGGCGGCCAGGAGCCTGTCCCCGCTGCTGGCTACCATGACGGGATCCAGCACTACCAGCGGCGGGTGGACTTGACGGAGCCAGTCCCGGACGACAGCGATGGTTCCAGCATCTGTCAGCATGCCGATTTTCACGGCGTCGATAGTGACGTCATCGCTGACCGCTTCGAGCTGTTCAATCAGGAAATGCGCCGGCGGCGTGTGAACGGAACGGACACCGAGGGTGTTCTGTGCCACGAGGGACGTGACGACCGCCATTCCGTACCCGCCCATGGCTGCAATACTTTTCAGGTCAGCCTGGATCCCGGCACCACCGGTCGGGTCTGTTCCGGCGATGCTGAGGACCCGCGGTATGCGGTGCAGCGTTGAAGCTTCTAGTAACACCATTCCTCCTTAAGCGATTCGGCTGCGGTCCGGGGATCGTCGGTTGCGCAGACGGCTGAGACAACGGCCGCCCCGGCGGCACCGGCATCACGCAATGAACGTACGTCAACGCGGCTGATACCCCCGATAGCGACGCAGTGCGATGTGCTTGACTGCCACCCTAGCCTTTCAGCATCACGTTCGTAGAACAGAGCCAGGGTCCCCAACGGATGCGGTTGGGAACAGCCCTTTTGCAGGGTGTCTGTCTCCGAAGGGTTAAGCCTAGGCAGCAGCGAGACTACGGTCATTTCCGGTAGAACGGGAGCCTGGGCGTCTACTAGGCAAACAGGGCGAATGAAAGCATTGTTGGCCGCAGGAACCTGTCCGGGTAATACCAGGAAAGGATGCGTTTGATGCTCGGATTATCTACGGCCATCGTTATCACTCACTGCTCCCACAAGTTGCCCGTTCGAATCGATTTATTCGAGTTTGTTCATTGTGTTGGGGACGGACCGCAGGTCCCACTTTTCTGGGTAGGGGTGTTAGGGTCGTTTTATCCACACGGGTGCCCTGTTGCAGGGGCTGAGATCGGGCTGAGGCAGTCCGCGACCGTTGAACCTGTCCGGGTAATGCCGGCGAAGGAAGTAGGAACCTTTGAGTGCTATGAATTCACAGTCCATTTCGTATGTTCACGATTCCGAGCATGGGCTGGCTGTACCGGTCACGGAAATCGCCCTCGAAAACTCACCGGGCAACCGTCCTAACGAACCACTTCGCGTCTACCGCACCGCCGGTCCGGGCAGTGATCCGGCGGTGGGCCTGCCGCCGCTGAGGCAGCCCTGGATTGACGGCCGGGACGACGTCGAGCAGTATCAGGGGCGCGAACGGAACCTGTTCGACGACGGCAAGTCGGCGGTCCGCCGCGGGCGTGCCAGCCAGGAATGGAAGGGTATGCAGCCCATCCCGCTGCGCTCCCGCGACAGGAAGATCGTTACGCAAATGCACTACGCGCGTCACGGGGTCATCACCGAGGAGATGCGGTTTGTCGCGTTACGCGAAAATTGCGACATCGAACTGGTCCGCTCCGAAGTCGCAGCCGGGCGCGCGATCATCCCCAACAACATCAATCACCCCGAATCGGAGCCGATGATTATCGGCAAGGCCTTCCTCGTGAAAATCAACGCCAATATCGGCAATTCGGCGGTCACCAGTTCCATCGCCGAAGAAGTCAGCAAAATGCAGTGGGCAACCCAGTGGGGCGCAGACACCGTCATGGACCTTTCAACAGGAGATGACATTCACACCACCCGTGAGTGGCTCATCCGCAACTCCCCGGTGCCCATTGGCACCGTACCCATCTACCAAGCACTGGAGAAAGTCAACGGCGAGGCCAACGACCTGACCTGGGAAATCTTCCGCGACACTGTTATTGAGCAGTGCGAGCAGGGCGTGGACTACATGACCATCCACGCCGGAGTGCTGCTGCGCTACGTTCCCCTCACCGCCGAGCGCGTCACGGGCATCGTCTCCCGGGGTGGATCGATCATGGCCGGGTGGTGCCTAGCTCACCATCAAGAAAACTTCCTGTACACGCACTTCGATGAACTGTGTGAGATTTTCGCCCGGTACGACGTCGCCTTCTCACTCGGTGATGGGCTGCGACCCGGGGCCATCGCGGACGCCAATGACGCCGCGCAGTTCGCCGAACTGGACACCCTTGCCGAGCTAACGAAACGGGCCTGGGCGTACGACGTCCAGGTCATGGTGGAGGGACCTGGCCACATCCCCTTCCACCTGGTCCGGGAGAACGTGGAAAGGCAGCAGGAATTGTGCAACGGGGCCCCCTTCTACACCCTCGGCCCGCTCGTCACCGACATCGCGCCAGGTTACGACCACATCACGTCAGCAATTGGGGCGACCGAAATCGCCCGGTACGGCACCGCCATGCTCTGTTACGTGACGCCGAAGGAACACCTCGGCCTGCCCAATCGGGACGACGTCAAGACCGGAGTGATCACCTATAAGATTGCCGCGCATGCCGCCGATCTAGCCAAAGGACACCCGGGCGCTGGGCAGCGGGACGACGCCCTCTCAAAGGCACGCTTCGAGTTCCGGTGGCGTGACCAGTTCGCGCTTTCGCTGGACCCCGAGACGGCTGAGCAGTTCCACGACGAAACACTTCCTGCCGAACCGGCGAAAACTGCACACTTCTGCTCGATGTGCGGACCGAAATTCTGTTCCATGCGGATCTCCCAGGACATCAGGGACCAATTCGGGGGCGCCGCCGCGCAGGAAGCTATCGCCGGGATGGCAGGAAAGTCCGCCGAATTCCGCGCCTCAGGCGGCAAGGTTTACCTTCCCGAACCCGCTCTACCCCAAACCTAAAAAGCACAAAGTAGCCATGGGATCAACCGTTGCCTGCGCAGGCGGGTCACGGAGATAGGACGTTTGCGGTACTTGTAGTAGCCGCCCGTGCCTCCGAATTTGTTGGTCCTTTGATCTAAGTTCCGTTTTGCATCCACGGGATGAACTACTCGGGTACCCGAAGCTCAACCTGAGCCACAGCTTGGGACTGTTTCATCAATGGTGTGTCACTTATGCAGCAAGGTAAAAGTTGATTGTCCCTGACACGTGGAAAGGTTAGGTGAGCGCCGGGAGGGCTGATTTGAGGGACCTGGCGGCGGAGGATGGGTCGTCGGCTTCTGTGATGGCTCGTACGACAACAACCCGGCGGGCCCCGGCTTCGACGACCTGGCCGATGGTGGTGCGATCGATTCCTCCAATGGCAAACCAAGCCCGTGGGGACGAGGTCTCGGCCGAACGTGCTGCTGCGTAACGCACCAATTCAAGCCCGGAGGGAGCACGGCCAGGTTTCGTGGGTGTAGCCCAGACAGGGCCGGTACAGAAGTAATCCAGCCCACTTGTGGTCATGGCAGCGGCGACTTGGGCCGGGGAATGGCAGGATAAACCGATGATCGGTTCGGGGCCCAATAGATGCCGGGCGTCAGGTACTGGCAGATCTTTTTGTCCTATGTGGAAGACCGGTGCGCCGCTGAGTCGGGCGATGTCTGCCCTGTCATTGGCGGAAAAGAGTTTGCCGTGTCGATCCGCTGCCGTACGCAGAGCCGCGAGACAGGCAAGTTCTTCGACTGCGTCGATCTTTTTGTCGCGAAGCTGGATGATATCCACACCACCGGCATAGGCGGCGTCGACGAACTCCGCGAAGTCGCCCCTTTCCTTTCGTGCATCCGTGCACAGGTACAACTGCGCTGATGCGAACTGTTGCCGGTACAGGGCTGCCGTACTGACCGTTGACGACGTGCCGCCGTCGTTCAGATCCGGCGGGACGGGGAAAACATCTGAAATAAAGGCCATACGCCTTAGACTAATAGCTCCACGGGAGCCCGATCTTCCGCCAGTGTTCCTACACTCGCGGTCGGTAGGGCTGAGAGGGCGTTCGACGCCGACCGTACGAACCTGAACCGGTTAAGCCCGGCGTAGGAAGGACTCTGATGACTATTCATAACCCGGACCGCCTCGCGCACACCGTCATTGTCGGTGGCGGGATCATCGGATTGGCCATCGGCTGGGAGGCCAGCCGTCGCGGCCACCAGGTCACGCTGATTGATCCCGCGCCCGCTTCCGGAGCTACCCATGCTGCGGCGGGGATGCTGGCCCCGGTCAGTGAGTTTCATTATCAGGAAGAGTATTTGCTGGACCTGACGCTGCCCTCGGCCCGGGCATACCGAGACTTCATCACGGAGCTGGAGGCCGCCTCCGGGATTGGAACCGGCTACCAGCGCAGGCAAACCCTGGTCGCCGGTATCGATGCGGCGGATCGGCAGGCCCTGACCGACCTGCGCTCTGTCCAGTCAAGTCTTGGACTTCAGGTGGAAGCACTCACCACTAGTCAGGCGCGGCGTCTGGAGCCGCTGCTCGGCCCGCAGCTTTCAGGAGCGTTCCTGGTTCCTGAGGATCATCAGGTTGATCCGCGGGCTATGGCCGTTGCCCTCCAAGCAGCACTAGCCAAACAGACGACCGCGCGCACGGTGCCCGTTTCGGTTTCCGCACTTATCCATGACGATGCTACTGACCGTGTTGCTGTGACCGGTGTGTTGCTGGAGAACGGAGAGCGGATTGATGCTGATGAGATCATCCTGGCTAACGGGCTCGGTGCGGTAAACATTGATCGCCTGCCGACAGGGCTGCGGCTACCGTTACGTCCGGTGTACGGGGACATTCTCCGCCTGCGCGTACCCGAACACCTCAGACCGCTCATAACCTCCACGGTCCGCGGGTTGGTCCGCGGGTCGTCCATATATGTGGTGCCCCGGCAGGATGGAACGGTGGTGATAGGTGCCACTCAACGGGAAAACGGGTCCGCGGGGCTTTCCGCGGGAGGTGTCTACGAACTACTCCGGGATGCTCAGACGCTGATCCCGGCAGTCGCGGAACTCGAACTGCTCGAAGCCCTCTGCCGCCCCCGACCGGGGACCCCGGACAACGCTCCCCTGCTTGGCCGGTGCAGGGACCCGGACGGCTCCGATGTGCGTGGACTTGTGGTCGCTACCGGTTTCTTCCGGCACGGGGTGCTGCTGGCACCGATCACCGCCCGCCTCTGCGCGGACCTGATCAGCCAAAACATACCGGAGATCGACATCGAGCGATTCCGACCCGAACGGTTCATTAACCTCGGGCACTTCGCCGAAGCGTCCCGTCCTGATGCTTCCCGTCATAACAGTTTTTCTGATGAAGTAAGGATTGCCCTATGAGCTTCACATTGAACGGACAACCCCGGAATACCGTTTCGGTTTCCACCCTCAAGCACTTAATTACCGAGTTGACCGGCCGTGAGTTGACCGATGCCGGGCAACCAGTCGATGAAAAACAGTTGGGTGTAGCCGTTGCAGTCAACGCCGAGCTCGTACCCCGCACCCGTTGGGTTGAGGTAACCATCCAGAACGGTGACGACATCGAAATTCTTACCGCCGTCCAGGGAGGATAAAACATTGACTGACAACGACGCGTTAACGATCGACGGGGTTGCGCTTAGCTCCCGGCTGATCATGGGAACCGGGGGAGCCCCAAGCCTGGAAGGTCTGGGAGCGGCCCTGGCAGCATCGGGAACGGAACTGACAACCGTGGCGCTGCGAAGGTACAACCCCGAGACGGGTGGGTCCTTGTTCGAATTACTCAACGAGCAAGGGATCCGGATATTACCGAACACGGCAGGATGTTTCACTGCCCGCGAAGCGGTCATGACCGCTGAACTGGCGCGGGAGGCACTGGCAACGGACTGGATAAAACTTGAGGTAATCGCCGATGAACAAACCCTGCTACCCGATGCGCTGGAACTCATCGAGGCCACCGAAACACTGGTTACGAAAGGCTTCAAGGTCTTCGCATACACTAACGACGATCCCATCCTGGCCCGACGACTAGAACAACTCGGAGCTACAGCCGTTATGCCCCTGGGGTCCCCCATTGGGACGGGGCTGGGTATCCTAAACCCCCACAACATCGAACTCATCGCCTCAAGAGCAACAGTTCCGATAGTTTTAGACGCCGGGATCGGCACAGCCTCCGACGCCGCACTGGCAATGGAACTGGGCTGCGACGCGGTCCTGCTCGCCACAGCAGTCACCAGAGCACAGAACCCGATAAAAATGGCGACAGCCTTCAAACACGCCGTCACCGCCGGCCNCTCGCCTCACAAGCCGGCCGGATACCCAAACGCACCCACGCCCAAGCCTCCTCCCCCACCCAAGGCCGCCCCCACCTCTAACAAATGTGCTGATATCCGAAATCCACGACAACGGGTACGAAAAACCCTATCTACGCTGAACATCGAGAGATCGGCGGCGTCCACCGGGATGAGATTTGTGGAGATCACTATTGTCGGCTCAGCTGCAGGCTGTGCTGCGTTATCGAGTGACAGTGTCCAGGATACGTAACACTCGCCTTCACCGATGCTGGCAAAATAAGTGACTAGACGTCCAGGAGTGCCGTCATCCAGAGGCCGGCCGAAGATCCATTCCGCGTTTGCACAAACGATGTAGCGCATGCCAGCCAGCATCGATCAGTCAATGTCCTTGATGGCACCCAACAGAAAAAACTGCAGCCTCAGCGCTTCCTCAATAGCGGTGACCATTCGGGCTCGTTATCGTCGACATACCACCAGCCGGAGACAGGGAGGGCGAGTGTAAGACGTAGTGCTAAAAGGTTTCCCTATGGGATATGGTCGGTGGAAGTGACACGGGGTGCCCGGCACGGCGAAAGTCGGCCAGGGGCTGAGATCAAACCCGGTGAACCTGCTCCAGTTAGTACTGGCGAAGGGATGTCAGCACCGGTGAACGGTTATCTACATCTACGCTCCGTGCCTTCGTCACCGGTCGAAAGGTGATCTTCTTGCTGCCCACAACATCCTCCCCCAACGTTCTTTCCATCCGTGATCAGGTAGTGCTGGTCACCGGAGGTGGCCGCGGGCTCGGCGCCCGCCTGGTGCAGTCTTTCCTGAATGAAGGCTCCCGCGTGGTGATCAATTATCTAGAAAGTGCGGACGCGGCCCGGAAAACGGCGGCAGCTTTCCCTCAACGGGCTGTGGCTATCCGGGCGGATGTGCGTGATGCGCAGCAGGTCTCTGCCATGGTCAAAGAAGCAGGAGCACATTTCGGTTCCCCTATTACCACGATCATTAACAATGCGTTGACTGACTTCTCCTTCAACGGCGACGCCCGACCGCACGCGGACACGTTGAGCTGGGAAGATCTGGATCAGCAGTTCGCCGGTACCGTACGGGGGGCCTTGAACACTGTGCAGGCGGTATTGCCTGGGATGCGGGCGGCCGACTTCGGGCGCGTCATCAATGTTGGCACCAATCTATTTCAGCACCCGGTCGTTCCGTACCATGACTACACCGCGGCAAAAGCTGCGCTGCTTTCGCTGACCCGCACACTCTCGCATGATCTAGGCCCAGAGGGGATAACTGTGAACATGATTTCGGGTGGTTTGCTACGCACCACGGATGCCAGTTCGGCAACACCCGAGGAAGTTTTCAATGTCATTGCCGCCGGGACCCCCCTGCGCCGGGTCACCACTCCGGAAGAGTTCGCGGATGCCGCATTGTTCTTCGCCTCCCCCTGGTCGCGGTCGGTAACCGGGCAGAATCTGATCGTGGACGGCGGGTTGGTGAAGGGGTGATATCCGCGGGCCGCCATCTGCACTCGAATCTGTTTATCTTCGGCTTTGGACACCATAAAGCAGCACGGCGCCATCACAATTATTAGCTGATCGGGCTGGGGACATCAATTACTTTGAGCAGCCGTCGTACTGTCGGGCGCAGTTGCTTGAATGCGGTGTTCTTTACTTATTCTCCCTGTTTCCAGGAGGTCGATCGGCCTCAGGCGTCCACACCGACTTGACGTTCTACCGGGTTCCGTCTTCTATGTTCAATGCGGGCGGTGCGGCGGCGGCCTTGCCTGCGTTGGATAAAGCGGGCTGCCAAACCGTATTTGGTGATGCCACGAGGGCCAGGGTGAAGCAGGCGGTAGCGATAACGCCCATGGCGCCGGCGATGGAGGCGTCCAGAGCGGCCGCACCCTGGTAGCCTGCGATGGCTGATGTCCACCCAATGGCGACAGTTACGGTGATCATGAGCCAGATCCGGTCGGTGAGCAGGTAGGCGGTCGCAGCCGGGACAATCAGTAAGGTGATAACAAGGATCGCCCCGACCGCTTCAAAGGCGGTCACGGCGGTGACGGCGACCGCGACGAGCAGCAGTTGTGAGACCAGCTGCGGTCGGATACCTATCGTCCGGGCGAAGCCTGGGTCGAAGGTGCTTACTTTGATTGGTTTCCAGAACACGGTGAACCGGACCGCGTTCAGCAGCGCCATGATGCCGATCACGAGCATCGCCTGCGGCAATTCGACGCCGAATACTTCAATGGTACGGAAGGGAACAAAAGCGACCTCCCCGTAGATCGTCGAGTCCAGGTCCAGGTGGATGTCCGACGCGTAATGATTGATGCCCAGCACACCGATTGAGAACAGGGCGGGGAAGATTAGCGCTATCGCGGCGTCGGCCTTTACCAGCCCACTGGAGCGCAGTGCCTCGACACCCAGGACGCAGAGAACAGCGAATACAGCGGCTCCGATGATGACCGGTAGCGGCGCCCGGGTATGGAAGAGTACATAGATCAGGACAATGCCTGGCATTACCGCGTGAGAGACGGCGTCGGCCATCAGGACGGTGCGCCGGAGCACCATGAACGGTCCCAGCAGGCCGCAGGCTGTGGCGGTCAGGCCCGCGGTGACCATGATGGCCAGGGCGGAACTCATGATGACCCTGCCCGGGTGAGGGCGAGCAGCTGGTCGGCGACATCATCTCCGAGGCTTCCGCGGATATCCACCGGATTCGGTTCCCGGACACCCGGGGAGTCGAGTTGATGTCCGTGTTTGAGCCATGCTGTCCATAGGTGCTCGCGCTCCAGGATCGGCTGTGCAGCGGCGTGACCAGCTTCGGTCAGGTGGAGCTGCCCGTCGCGCTGCAGGAGCAGAACGGGACGTAGGTGAAATCCGTGACCCAAACCTGGTTCGGTGTCAGGGCTATGAAGTCTCGGTTCAGCAGGTCTCCGGCGCGGAGGCCGTCCTTGCCGGGGACCGTGGTGCGGGTCTTGCGGCCTCTGGTCAGACCGTTCATGCTCTCATCGCGCATCAGCCGGTCCACAGTGTGTTTGGAGGCTTCCGGGAAACCGTTGCGGCGCAGCCACTGAGTCATCTTCCGCCGCCCCTAAAGGATCTCGGGGCGTCGACGGCCTTTCGCATCAGCGACGTTCAAAGCTCGTAGGGCATCGGTGAGGCGGGCGTCTTCAAGGGTGCGCAACGCTGGCAGACGTGTCTTCCACGCCCGGTAGGTTCGTGCGGCAACCTGCACGCCCTGCTCCCACAGGACAGCGCAGATCGACTCGACCGCGTAACCAAGAGCGCGCATGTCGTCGATAAATCGGCAGATCAACGGCGGCGAGGGTCGAGTTCCCTCGCGAAGAAAATCGAGGCCCGTTTCAGGATCTCGTTGGACTCCTTCAGATCCCGCACCTCGGCCCGGAGCCGCTTGATTTCCTCCACCTCCTCGCTGCTCGGGCCGGTCTTTTCACCGGCATCGATCTGAGCCTGGACCACCCAACGACGCAGCGATTCAGCACCGACTCCCAGCTTCGGTGCCAGCGCCTTACAAGCGGTGTAAACAGAGGGATACTCGGACAACCGATCCACCGTCATGCGAACTGCACGATCACGGACCTCGGGAGGAAACTGCTTGGGCATAATCACTATCTTTCTCACAGAAGATAGCGGCATCAAACCCGGGACGGTTCACTAGGGTTGTTGTCCCGAACGGTAGTGGAGTTCGTCGAAAAGTATTCCGTAGTCTTCGCGTGCACCGAAGCGGGGGAAATCTTGGTTCATCTCCTGGAACATCCGGTTACACAGGCGACGCAATTCTTCGATTGCCAGTTCGGACAGATCTGGTGGAAGCGTTGGCAGCTCGTCCTCGCCCAGATCGAGAAGGGCGTGGAGGTCGAAATCTGCTAGGACGGGAGCCTCTGAAGCGCTATCGGCGAGGCGGTGTTCTCGGAGGATTCGATCGGTGTCTGTGCCAATAATTTTTGGTGATTTGAGGTCCATGAGGTGCTCCACTAAGTAAGCGTTTCCTGCAGGCTCTTTACTAAACCGACATTCTTGAGCCTAGGGCACGACGCCCTTTTCGTAAACCATCAACAAGGTGCACCGCCCGCTAACAGCTGAAAAATGCCCGCCAGATCGGTACTGCTGAAGCGAACAAACTCACAGCGAGGGGTGGCCCGCAGAAACGATACAAACCACGGAGTTCACACCTCGGACGATCGATGAACCAGCAGGCGTGGGGTCCCACAAAACCGGAGCTCTTCCGGCGCTGCGGTGGAGTTGGAGGACCTTGGCAGATAGTTGGTGATCCTCGGAGCCTGTGCCGTGGGATCCTCGGTAGTCTTCAGCGGGCTACGACTACTTCGCGAGGGAAGTTAGGTGACCGATGATCGTCTGAAGGGAGCGGCGGAACTCATAGCCCTGCGTGTCTGTGACGTCGGCGAGATCCTTCTCGATGTGCTGGGCTTGCTTTAATGCCGTCCGGCCTTTGCTGCTGATGGCTACCAGCCGAACCCTCCTATCCGGGCCGCTGCGTGGTCTGGACAGATAATCTGAGGCTTCCAAACGCTCTATGGTTTTGCCGATTGTTTGGGGTTGGACGTGCATGAGTTCCGCGAGCTCGGTTTGGGCCATTGGCCCATGAGTGTTCAATGCCGTCAAAACGTTGACGCCGGCAGGCGTGACACCGATTTCCAGTAAGGCCGCATTCAGTGCGTGCTCGGATAACCGGGCGGCGGTGCTCAACAGGCGTCCGGTTGACCAACTCTCCAGATCCGGCATAGGGCCCCCTTTAGTGCTATGGGATCACCCGGGAAAGGCAGTGACCGGTGTTTTCTGCTTCTCAAGTAAGCACTTCAGGATCGGCAGATGCTGGTAGGCAAAGTTTCATCAGAGTGAGTTCTCTCAAAAACGGTTGCATCGTGCGGCTTAACGCCCGCTGCCGAGCTGCTTCACCAGCAGACGCCAAGCCTACTTACTATTTCACATCACATTAGTCCCGATGGAAAGAGGGGCTCCTCATATCCGGCTGTTCGTCGCACGAATGAATCTGTTCCCCGTCAGCAAGCAGACGCTGGAAACCTAGTGCAAAAACCGCGGTCCACCACGTCAGAGCGCTTTTGGTCAAACGCGGCCGAGACGGTCGCCACTTCCCCCAACTGATCATAGACCCACCCGAAATTGACGATTTTCCTAGACGACTCAAATCTGCTTCATCACCCTGGCCCTGGTGTCCCGGTTTCGTAGAGAAGAAGCAGTGCACCACTCGGTCTTCCCATCATTGAAAACTCAATACTGGTTATCACGGATCGCCCTTGTCAGGGCATAGAAGTTTTGGTCGCTGCTTCTGAACAGCTCGAACTCGACTGATGTCAACACACCAGTTGGCCAAGCCATGGTCAATGAAAGCGAGCACACGGCGCACATCACTGAATGGCGCCTGTACGTTAAACGACATGGCTGCTTGCCTCCCCCGCAGGAAAAGTTCCTAAGTGCTCACCCCTCGACTTGACCTAGGCATGCCGAGAAGCCTCAGATTCAATCGTGATGTCTCGAGTCCCTCCGGAACGAGCGCTTGGGCCTGAAGATCTCCAGCAATCAGTCGGGCAGCAAGCCATGCTGCGACCGTGTGCTGGAAGTCAAAACCTCTGCTGGCCCAGGCCCCGCTTCGCGAACTACTCCAGTCACCAATGAGGCGAGCCGTCGTCTCAGAATCGAGGGTCACAGCAAGCGATGCCGACGACGCAGCCGGAGATGGGCCCGACTTGTGCGGTCGTCGCTTCCCTCGTCTCAACTTCTTCCCTTTGACCACACAACGATTTTCTCAGATCGTGGGTGAAAAACTTTCACCAGAAGTCATGTACTTTCCCCACCACTCCCCCATGAAGTAGTAAGGAAGCTCAACCAGGGCTTCAGGAGAGAAAGGAGGTGACCCTGCACTGGAAACGGTAACCCACCCACCAAAAAGGCACACCCTGCGCACACATTGCACCGGTTTGTGCACAGTCAGAGAGCGAAACAGCCTCTGACAAGGGGAAACACTGTGCCCGAAGTGGGACTTGAACCGGCTTTACCCCCTTGCAAACACTGGCCTCTCCCGAAAACCTCCCCAAACCGGCCCCGTCCGGCACCGGTACGACCCAGTCCGACCACCAAGGTGTGCACATTGTGCACACCCCTTTTTTCTGCCCTAATCTTCGGCCACGTTTGACGGCTCCGGTGACCCTGTCGAGCGCTGAACTTCATACCCTGCGACGGTCCGACGAGACCCGAAATTGATCCTTTCGAAACCACTAGCGAATGTGCTGAATAGCCATCAACAAGGCCGTATTCGACGGGCGCTAAATAGAGCAACCTCATTGAAATCATCTCTCCTTTCCGAATATCTCATGGATATTCGAGAAGGAAACTACGTGACCAAGGACTTCCCTACTGGTGGTGGCTGTGTCTCTCAATTCTGGTGGGTATCGTCATGAACCATGTGACAGGGTGGAATCCGTCTATCCGACGGTAAGGCCGCCAGTCTCACTTTGTTCATTGCTTTGAAGGTCAACGGAAACGCCCGACGCGCAGAGCGCAGCGTTCCGTAGGACTAAACCGGGCGCCAAAATACGATTGCCCGCATCGGCCAACGTGCACGAGATCGTGGGCCAATGGTGCTCCGGCCAGGAACCGCTCGCCCCACCCGGGATCTCCGGCGGAAGTAGGGCAGAGCATATGCGAAGCCGCTCACCGCCTCCGGCTTCTTTACAGGGAATCTCGTCCATCACACCGGAAGTGCAGGGCCTGGTTTGCTCGTCGAGTTCAACTACGACATTCCGAACGCAAAGGTAGTCGGAACCGGCGTATTTATCATTATCAATCCCGCTGTCCCGCTCTACCTCGAGCTTGTTGAGCCCGACGCCGACTTCCCGGCTTTCAAGGCCTGCCCGAAGTTGACGGCCGGCTGACGGATCTGCGCCGCCCTCAAACACCCGACCAAGACCCCCGATGAAAAATCGAGGTTAGTCCACCACGGGAGGCTGCTACCGTTCCGCGGCGAGTCCTACCGAGTCAAGAATGCCCTCATGAATTAGACCCAATGCCAACACCGCAAGAAACCAAACCCGAGTGGCTTGATTTTGGAAGTGCGTCTATGACGGCCGCGCTGAGACACTAAATCTGAGCAGTCCAGTCTGCCGCGTATCGGGCTAGACGGAAGCACCTACGCGAACAGCTGATCGGGTGGGTGCTTGGGGGCCGCATCATCAGACCGGGGTGAGGTAGGTTCCGGCGAGGTTTTGGAGTTGGTAGATCCATAGGGTCCAGACTCCTGAGACCATGAGCAGTCCGACCAGGATGAGCAGGGAGCCGCCTGCGATGTTGAATATGCGGATATGCCGTCGGACAAACGACAGGGTCCGTGTCACCCAACCGACCCCGAGTGCAACGAGGACGAACGGGATGCCCAGTCCGAGGCAGTACATGAATCCCAGGAGCGCTCCGCGCCACGGGCTACCGGTGGTTGTGCTCAGGGCCAGGACCGCGCTCAGGGTCGGCCCCATGCAGGGGGTCCAGCCCAGGCCGAACACCACCCCGAGTAAAGGCGCACCGGCTACCCCGGTCTGCGGCTTCCAGCTAAGTTTCTTGTTCTGTTGAAAGAAGGAGAGCCGTCCTACCAGGACGAGTCCCATGAGGATGACGAAGAGGCCCAGGATGCGGATGAGTAGGTCTTGCCAACGCAGCATCCACCCTCCGATGAGCCCGAAAGCCGCCCCGTAAAAAGTGAAGACCAGGGCAAAGCCGAGGATGAATAACCCGACGCCGGTGAGGACTTTGCGGCGGTTCCCTGGGGAGTTCGGGTCGGTGAGTCCGGAAACATACCCCATGTAGCCTGGCACCAGTGGCAGGATGCACGGCGATATGAAAGACACGATTCCGGCAATCAGGGCCAGCGGAATGGCCAGCAGGAGCGCTCCGGATTGTACGGTTTGCGCGAAGAACTCTCCGATCGTCACGGGAAATCCCGACCGGACTCGGCTTGTTGCTGGTGTCTTTGAGGTACTGAAGTGGTGTGCACGGGAACGTTATTGTCCGGCCTGTACGGTCGTGGTGAAGGACGCTCCGTTGTCGTCGGAGAATTCGATGCCTTTCTCTGTTGACACCCAGATCCGCAGCTCGTCTTCTTCGATGGCCGCGGCGATGGCGGACGGTTGGGCTGTTGATCCGCCGGTT
Source organism: Arthrobacter sp. TB 23 (assembly GCF_000294595.1). NCBI lineage: Bacteria > Bacillati > Actinomycetota > Actinomycetes > Micrococcales > Micrococcaceae > Arthrobacter > Arthrobacter sp. TB 23. The sequence goes on from NZ_ALPM01000124.1 coordinate 30,352, forward strand.
TCTACCCAGGTTTGTCCCGCGTCCTGGCTGATGTGGATAGCACCGTCGGGGGTGGCGCCTACAACGGTGTCCTTATCAGCGAAGGTTGTCTGCAGCAGTATTGGAGACTCAGGCGGCAGTGTCCACGTCATGCCACCATCCGTGGAGCGTTGGACGCCGTCCTCGGTGGTAGCCAAAACAATCGGGCCGTCGAGGGACGCCGAGAGATTCGCCGGTTGGATTTGCGTCTCAGTCTCGGACCATTCCTTCCCATCGGTGGTCAGCCGCAGGGTTCCGTCGAATCCGATGACGCCGGCCTCTGACACGGTCAGTGTGTGAAAGTCCGACTCGCCTTGACGGGAGAGCTCCTGCCAGGTTTCTCCGCCGTCGGTTGATTCGATCAGGCCCATGGGGTTGGGAAGATCGGATCCGGGCCCGGGGTGGCCTGACGCATAGTAGAGGTCCGGGCCCGCGCCGGCGAATCCCATCAAATCAAGGGTGGAACCGAGTTTTTCGATGGGGTCGGCGCCAACGTCGAACAACCCGTTGTGGGTGGCCAGCAGAAGCTGATCTCTGTCTTCGTTGAAAGTCAGCCCGTGCACGTGGCCGAACGGGTTTTCCGTAGCGTGCGGTGATTCATCAGTATGCGGTGTTTCGTCGTTGTGAGGTGTTTCTTCTGCCTGGCTGGATGCCTGTTGCCCACAGGCTGCTAGGAAAAACACGGTTGTGAGTCCAAGGGCTGCGGTGCGCACTTTTTTGTTGTTACCGGGAAGGGTTTTCGGGAGCATCGGGATTACTTTCTGTCGAACCGTGGCGGAATCAGAAGTTCCGCCGCTGTGAACTAGCCGGGGCCGGCTGTTGTTGGGCCGTCTGCTGTTTCAGGAGGCGCATCGGCCGGAAGTTACTATCAAGGATAGTAGTCAATGATCTGGGAGGCCAAATTCATTGTTCCGGTAGGGTGCGGGCCTGCCCCCGGAGCTCCTGCCCCGCAGGGCTGAGTCCTGCAGAGTCATGTCCTGCCAAGTGATGTTCTGCAGGGGTTGGGCGTCCGATGGCGAGGGCCAGCAGGGGTGGCAGTGCCGCACCCCAGAGAATCAGGCCAGCGGTGGGCTGGTCGGTGGTGACTGGAATATTCCATAGCTCACCCACGAGGAGGTACCAGTCCCCGCCAATGAGGTGATCCCGTGTTGCGAGCGAGACCCCGGCTGCTAGATGAAAAATCAACACGGTCAAGAGCGCCGCTGCCTTGACCTTTATTGCCTTGGGCGAGGGCGGATTGGACAGCACCGTGTGGCAGAACAGATAGCCGATTGCCAGTGCTGCGCCGGTGGAGATCAGCCGTCCGGCGTTGCTGCTGACCAGCGGGCCGAGCAGTGGGGTGAAGTACAGCGTCCCGTGGAAGCCCAGATAGAGGAAGGTTGCGGTCACCGGGTGCACCAGTTTGCGTGTAATGCTCAGTTCCGCGGTGCAGGTAAGCCACTCTCTGATTCCCCTGCTTCCATCAGTCCGCGAAGCCAGTGTCTGCCCGGCGAGCAGGAACGGTCGACTGAGGCTAAATAGGGCGGGCACTATCAGCCCAATAAGAAGCTGGCTGGTGACGAACATGCTGGGCAACAGCCGCGCGTAGACAGCTGGGGCGCCACTTGTTGCCCACAACAGCAGGGCGCACCCCAGGGCCCAGGTGACGGTTCTGAAGACAGGCCAGTGCTGCCCCTGTTTCACGGCCTTCCGTCTGGTGTTGACGTACCACCCTAGGAGCAGCACTGCGATGGGCGCCCAGACGACGTCAAATTGCCACTGCGTCAACCAATGCAGCGGGCCGGGCTCCGGTGGGAGTGCGGCACCGAGGAAGGATTCGGCGGCTGATTGGATGGCGGACTCGGCGAATGGAGATGTCCGGCCCAGGGCGACGGACAGCCCAAACGTGAACGCCATAATGAATACTTCGAAACCGGCGAATCGGGCGAAGGTTTTTCCTGCCATGGGCCGGGATGCGAGCACTGTGAGTATGCGCCGCCGTTGATACCACCCGGCCGCGCCGAGCAAGAGGACGGCCACCGTCTTGGTGATGAGCAGGATCCCGTAGGTTCCCTCCAGGCCCGCGGTGGAAGCCAGGCGCAGGACCGCCCCGGCGACGCCCGTCACCAGCACCAGCACATAGCTTGCTCCAGCAATTCTTGAATACCTTCGCGCCATCACAGGGAAATCGGCTCCTACTGTTCGCCGTAGGATCACAAGCGCGGCCAGCCCTCCCGTCCAGACCGTCACGCCGATCAGGTGAAGGCCGAGCAGGTTCACCGCTGCTTCGTGGTTCGACGCGCCGTGAGCGGTAACCGTCAGCGGTGTCAGGGCAACCAGGCTGAGCAACGTGAGGAGCCCAACAGTGAGAGTCCGTGTGGCCATCCAGCAACCGGTAGCAACAATCAGTGCCAGAAAGGCACTCAACCCGAGCGAACGCCCGAGATCGAAACCGGTCAAAAACTGGACCATGTCCGCACCGTTGACGTTCGAAGGGCTGGACCCTGCCACGTCGGAATAGGCGAAGGTCACTACGGCGGCACCGGCAACCGCCCAAACTGATGCCGCACCCGCCGCAAATAACACAGCCCTGGCTGCGGCTGAGCCGAGGACCGGCCGGCCCTGGTTTTGGTCTTGGGCTTGGGCTTGGTCTTGGGTTTGGTGGGGAAGTATGACCGACGCTGTTACGAGAAAACCTATAGTCAGGGCTGCTGCGGCGTCGTGCAGGGCGCGGGCTACCGGGGCGCCCCATCTGGTGATCGCACCGGGGTCTGGGAGCCCGGGACCGGGAGGGCCTGTAGTGCCTGAAACGGCAAGAACCGCGACGGCAGTAAAAGGCACCAAAAACACCAGGACCATCGCCCACAGGATCCGGCGTACCCGGCCGTCGGGGTTCACCCTTGTGCCCTACGGGACTGTCGGCGGACGGCCAGCAGTGATGTCAGAACGGCCGCAACGGTCACTGAGCCAAGGCCCAGCATCGCCCATCCGGGAACCTGCCGGGGACGGGTTTCGGAAGCCCACGCCCCGGAATCACCACCGTCTACCGGCCCGGTGACCGGTTCCGGGCCAGTCGAGGCGGAGGAACCTGGCGAGATGGTAAACGAGTAGGACTCGTTTACCGGATGCCCGTCGCCGGCGGTGACTCTATACGCGATCTCCCAGGTGGCAGGCCCGCTATCAGGCTGACTATCGGCTGCCCCTGGAGGTATCCGAGCTATCAGTGATTTTCCCGCGGTCTCGGTCAGCGCGCCGTATGCCGGACCGCCAGCTACCGAGACGGTGACATCGGCAAAATCCAGCTCGACCTGCTCCGTAAACTCAAGCGCCACCTGTTCCGGAACCACCCGCACCGTCCCACCGTCGGCTGGATCCGAGGACACGAGATAGGTATGAGCCACAGCCGGGCCGACCGGAATGGACATCACCAACAGCAGGCCCGCAACAAAGCCAGCCGGCACCCCGCGGAGCAACCGGCTCTCCCGATTGTGCCTTCTTGAGGCGCGCAGCAATCCCTTGTCCACCCGATGCCTTTCGTTTTTTCTTGCAGTGATATTTCCACCACCGGCCCTGCCATCTCTGCCGGTCAAACCCGATAATACTAACAGGCATAGTAGACGTGGATTTCAACGTCGCGCTCCAGGGTGCAGGAATGCGGCGAGAAACCCGGAGAGGCGGGTGTCATTGAATAGCCAGCACTTCGGATTTGATCCACGACTACTAATCTGCCTAGTGTAGAGCTACTATCTTGGTTAGTACCTGATAGTGACCAATCGAGGAAAGGACCAACAAAAATGGCCAAGAGCATCTGGATTCCCACAGTGACAGCTACGGGGCTTCTGGCCCTGGCGGTTGCGGCTCCGTCGGTGGCCGCCGGGCCCCCTTCCGGCCCGGACAGTGCGTCGAGTGAAGCCGCCACCGAGAATCATCACGGGATGGGGGATCAAGACTCGGTTCCCGGCATGGCGAAAATGCACGAATTAATGACCAAAGATAACCCCGGCATGGCGCGCATGCATGAGCTGATGATCGCTGACAATCCGGGCATGGAGCGCATGCACGAACAGATGATGGACGCGGATACCGAGATGGATCCGAACAAGATGATGTCCTCAGACTCCATCCCCGAAAGTGAAGGAAAACTCTAATGAGTGAAGCCCTGTACGCACTGGCCCTGCTCGCTTGCCCGGTGGGGATGGGGTTAATGATGTGGTTCATGATGCGCGGCAGTAAATCTTCCCCTGCGCAGGAGGCACCTTTGGATGAGGCGGAACTGGTCAAGTTGCGCGCCGAAATCGATCAACTGCGTGCCGGTCAAGGCGACGCAAGCGCTGAGACCTCCCGCCCCCAGGCAGCCAGAGCGACTCTGCGATGACTGAATGGGCATTGCCAGTGGCCGTTCTTCTGGCTTCGCTGACAGCAACCTATTTCTTTTGCCTCCGTCCGATGCGGCGGGGAAACTGCGCGATAAGTCCGCGGTCATCCACCGCGGGAGCTTCCGGCGTACCGTCGGCAGACGCAGCTGAGCTGGCACAACTGCGCCAGCAGGTCGCGGCCTTGAAGCAGCAGAAGCACAACACGCCCTCCCCACGCTGAGGCGAACATTTCAGTGACCCGGGACCGATACCCCCGGTTTCGGGCGATTGTCAGAGAATTGGCTTCGACGGTGGCTGCACAGACTTATCGGGCGGTGTGCAGGATCTACTATGCACGATAGGATTGAGTCTCAAAGGGTACGGTTTCGGGTTATCCGCATGAAGAAAGGGTCCGGGCATGCATCGTCTTGGCCAGCTTGAATCCACGATCATGGACCGGATGTGGTCCTATCATGGGGCTGCCGCGGTGCGCGACATCCTCGAAGGCATTCAGCGGGACCGCAAAATCGCGTACATGACCGTCAAAACCGTTATGGACACTTTGCAGCGCAAGGGATTGCTGGCGCGGGAGCCTGACGGGCGGGCGTTCCGCTACCGTCCCACGCAGACCCGCGAGCAGTATGCTGCGGCGCATATGGGCGAGGTGCTTGCCGGCGGCAGCGACCGCACGGCGACCCTGCTGCATTTCCTTGAGCAGATTCCCGCCGACGAAGTAGAACAACTGCGGGCCGTGCTGGACAAGGCCGCGCAGACGCGGGACCGGGCCCCGGTTAGCGAGTGAGCGTCCCGCTCCTTCTGATCGCTTACGCTGTGGCAGTTGCCGCGGTGGCGCCGCTGCTATCCAAGGGGACCTGGTCTGACCGGTCACCGAGGATAGGGATCCTGGTATGGCAAGCACTGTCGGTCACGATTATCGCCGGAATCGTCTTCGCCGGGGCGGCGTTGGCGGTGCCCGCGATGCCGTTCACTTCCAACTTGGCTGACTTCCTGCGGGCGTGTGTGATGACGCTGCAGGAGCAATACTCCACGCCGGGAGGGGCGATCGTCACAACAGTCGGCGCCTTCACCGCGGTTGCAGTGCTGATGCGAACGGGCTTTTGCATCATTGCCGAACTGTTCTCAGCACACAGAGCACGCAGGCAACAACTGCAATCATTGGCCCTTTTGGCCCGCTGGGACGCCAGCGGGCAGTTCCTCATCCTCGATCACGATGATGCGGCCGCCTACTGCCTGCCCGGGCGAAAAAATGAAATCGTGTTCACCTCCGCGGCACTGGGCGCACTCAATGCCGATCAGCGGGCCGCGGTGCTCGCCCACGAGATGGCCCATCTTCGCGGCCGTCACCACCTCATTCTCGCTACCGCGAACGCCATTCACCGCGCTTTCCCCCGTGTCCCAGCCTTTCGCATCGCACGCACCGAATTGCAGCGTCTGGTCGAAATGGACGCCGACGACCGCGCCGCACGCAGCAGCAGCCGTCTCACCGTCGCCACAGCCGTCGTCCGGCTCGCCGAAGCAGGCTCCACCCCTGCGGTGGCCCTGGGCGCGGGAGGTGCAAGCGCCCTGGCAAGAGTACGCCGGCTCGCCTCCCCAAATGTGCCCCTCGGAGCCCTACGCACCCTGTTCGCATTGACCGCCGCAGCCGCGATGTTCGTGCTGCCACTGTCCGTAGCGGCCGCTCCGGCCGTTTCAAGCGCCTACGCTCAAACCTGCCCCTCCGGCTTCCCAGCCTCCGCCTAGTCCGCCTTTCGCGTCCAGGACGCCGGCTAACGCCAGCCGGAATTCACCTAGCCTCCCCAGTCATGAAAACACACTCTACTAAGGTCTATAGTAGAGTGTGTTTTAGGCATAAAATCGATACGAAGGCGGCGTAGGGAATGGGCGGAATCATGAATGGCGGCATGATGGGCGCGGCATGATGGGCGCGGCGGTGGTCTGGTCGATTGTGGTGGTCTTGCTCTTGGCTGTGACGGCGACGGCGGTGGTCCTGATTGCCCGCGGGAGTAGCACCACGAACCGGGGCAATCGTGCCGCTACCGCACAGCAGACCGGCGAGATCCTGCGTAACCGCTACGCCAACGGTGATATAGACGCCGAGGAATACCGGCGCCGGCTCAACATTCCGGATAAGCCCACGTAGCCCGACGATCGGGCGTCCCCTTTTCCCCTATCTGCCAGACCGGAAAAAACCTGTCCCGCTCTCGCAACGGCTGCCATCTATGAATCAACGTGTTGTCAGCACCCCTGGGCTACCCGTGACTTCGCATCCGCACGGTGCGGTTCCCACAGCGAAAAACCACGAACCCACGCTCACAGGGCAAGCGCCCCGTGGCCCAAAAATTCTTGGAAGAAAGCACCCGATCATGAACGATGATGCAATGGATATGACAGCCATGGAAACAGTCCTTCCGGGCTGGTTAACGCCGGTGTCCTGGATCTTCGTCGCACTGGGAGTGATCAGCGCAGCGCTGGTGCTCTACGATATCTACGGGCGACGCCACCGCCAGCCCAACGCCGCCATGGGCCTAGTATGGCCGATCTCGGCCCTCTATCTAGGACCGTTCGGACTCTGGGCCTACAACCGGTGGGGCAAGAACCACAACAATACATCGGGCGACGGGACGGCACGGTCCGAAAAAGAACTTCACGGACGGGCGCTCACCGGCAGCACCCCGGGCGGAGCCGCCGCGACGGTGGGGCACTTCATCGGTGTTCCGCTCGTCGTCGCCAGCGGGCTGACCATCGCCGGAACGAACCTCTGGGTATTGATTATCGTCATCGCGTTACTGGCCATCGTGTTGCTGCGAAGTGGCCTCCGGGCAGCGTCGGGCGCTGCGAACCCTGCGACGAGCGGCAAGCTCGGTGGACTTGGGGCCTGGGAAGTCGGCGATGATCTTGCGCTTTTGCTCGAGCCGGAATTGCGGCTGGATCGCTTGGGTGGTCATAGTGAAACTGCCTTTCTAAACATCAAGCGCGCTCATGACGTGCTTGATCCGGGTGTAGTCCTCAACGCCATACATCGAGAGGTCCTTGCCGTAACCGGAGCTCTTGAAGCCTCCATGCGGCATCTCGGCGGTGAGAAGAATGTGGGTATTGATCCAGACTGCGCCGAAGTCGAGGTCCCGGGACACCCTCATGGCGGTGCCATGATCGGTGGTCCAGATGCTCGACGCCAGCGCGTACTCGACGTCGTTGGCCAGCTCGACCGCCTCGTCCTCGGTGGTGAACTTCTGCACGGTGATGACCGGGCCGAAGGTTTCCTGCTGGACAATGTCGTCGGTCTGCCCACCGGTCCGCGCTTGATCCAGCCAGTGGCGTAGATGCCGTTATGGGGGCCGCTGAACTCGCAGCGAACGCTGTGAGTGGACTAACCTACGTAGCCCATCGAGGCGGATAGGGACCCCAGGAACCGGACATCAGGATGAACCGTCCCGAGAATCATGCCGCCTGTTCGTTGGCTTCCGCATCGGATGACGGTCCGGTTCACCTACCAGCCCCGATGCCAACACCCCTCCCAAAGCGTGCGATGTCATTTGCTCGAATTAACTAGTAATTCGAGAGATGTCTGGCGGGAGGAATAACTGGGGCCCTCCCCGCGCGGGTTTAAACCGAAGGATTGAACATTCGAGGATGCTTTGCGCCCGGGCAGCCAATTCTTTGACATCTTGCACGAGCTTTTCCCGCCAAAATTCTCTACTTTTCCCTCCAGATATCCGTCGTGCCGCTCTCGTCGACTACGGAGCATTTGCCACCTCGGGAACAACCTGCGCTCAGGGTCGGTTTTTTTCACGCGGGGTCAGAACCTAGTTGACGGTTCGCTCACCCGCAGTGGGCTGACGCCGGTATCCCAACATCGTGCGTCTAGGTAATCAGTGTCCGGTCATGATGCTCGTCCGTCTGGTCTTCAGTTTTGTCGTGTGATTTTTCTTCTTCGGTGAGGAGGAAGGTCGCAGCGGCCGCAACTGCAGTTGCTGTGAAGAACATCATTCCCGACAAGCCCAACGGATGCAGCGATCCCCAGAAGATTGCTGTGATGAGATATAGAACGGATGCTGAGACCCCGGCAACTACGCCCCACTGCCTTTTTCCTGGATGTGAGGTAACCTGCCACCGGGTCGAGACTAGCGAAACACTGATCATGACTAGGACATTAGCTGTCATCCCGATCCATACGGGGTGGATTCCGAAAAGGAACTGTGACGGCGACCAGCCTCCGAAGTGGTACCACCCTAATCCTGTACCGAATCCGGCAATCATTGCCGCGTAGCTGGATCGACGGGTGGCCAGTGGCCAGAACAACACTGCAAGCACTGGTGCGAGAGTGGCGCCATTGCGCAAGGTCCAGGCGAGGACATTCCACCAAGCAGCTTGTTCGGTGCGGAGGAAGGCGAACAGGATCATCAGCACGGTCAGTAGTACAAGGGACCAACGGGTGTAACGAACAAGATCGTCCTCGCTGGCGTTCGGGCGCAGCGCCCGGCCGACGTCACGCCCGAGACTGGTTGCACCCGAGAATTGGCAAGGGCCGGCCCAGCTCAAAGCGCAGGCCCACACTCCGAGGAAAAATACCCCTGCTAGGGGCGCGGGCAGCACTTCGGCTATGTAGACCGAAACCGCGACCAGTCCCAGGTCTTGTGATGGGACGACGATTGCTGCGGCGGTGCCCAACAGGGCACCGACAATAATGAACGGGACTCCGAGGCCTGCAGCGTAAAGCATGCCCTTGCGTCCGTCCTCCGGTGTGCGGCAGGACATAGTCATCTGGAAGGCCGCCTGCGCTAGAAGTACGTTCACTATGAAGGTTCCGAACCATGCGGCGATCAAGGTCACTCCCGCTGAGGACATGTCCAGCATTTCCGGGCGATCCACGGCAAGTTGGCGAATGCCGTCGATGCCAGGGTTGATGAAGAATGCCAGGGTGCCAACGGCGAGCATGCCGATGAAGACCACGCAGTTGGCTGTCTGGGTGAAGGCGACAGCGCGCATCCCGCCTGCGGAAAGGAAGGCAAGAAGCAGCAGTGCCGTGACGATGATGGCGGCGTGAATGGAAAGTCCGGTGAGTGCGTGCAGTGCGGAAGCGAACGCTATCGCCGTTGCCACCGACCACATAGGGAAGGTGAATGCCGTGATGGACCCGGCAATTGCCTGTGCTTTCCGACCAAAACGTTCTCCGATCATTCCGGTGACTGTGACCACTAGGCGTTTGCGCAACGGTTTGACGAGAATCAGGGCGATAAGAAGCACCTGTACCGTTTCGGCCACCCCGTACCAGATGGCTGAGATTCCTGTTCGGTAACTCAACTCCATGATGGCGATATAGGAGGACCCCGAAAAAAGACCAGTGATACAAAACGCCACGGTCCAGGGACTGAAGGTTCGGCTGCCGACAAAGAAGCCTTCGCCGCGGTCTGCCCTGGCGTGGGCGGCACGACTGGTCAATGCCAGCAGAAGCGTATAACCGACCGCGAGTCCCAGCGTCCACAGTCCGGCGCTAGTCATGCCTTCACCCCGGAGACCTGCCATACGAGATCAAAGTCGACACCTGCGTCTCTTACCAAGTTGATGGCTGGACAACGTTTCTCCACTTGGGCTTTGAATACATCCAATTCTGATTCGGGAACCGGAGTACGTAAATGCACTTCAAGCGTAAAGGTTTTGAAATGTGGGGAGACATCCGCAGTTCCCCGGAATCCACGGACATCTTGTCGAGCATGGGAAATAGTGTCGATCTTCTCGACGGCTATACCCAATTCCCCAGCTACAGCTTCGATGACTACAGTCACGCATCCGTTGACGGCTCCGACCACATACTGCATAGGGGTCGGCGATTGGTTGTTTCCTCCTACAGCAACCGGCTCATCCGTTCGGAAGGTGAATCCGCGGGTTTCAACAAGCGTGGTCATCGATCCCTCCCAGGTACCGGTAGCCCGCACGCTCTTAAGCCATTGGCTGGCGTCCGCTTCCTCAATATTGGCGACATCATTGGACACGGTAGGTACAGTCATATTCACTCTCCATCGGTCTGGCGGTAGCACCATGTTGAAGCCTGAGACTCCAAGGGGTTGCTGCGGCGTCATCGATCCAGATCTCTCGGCCGCTCGGGATGGTCGTACACCACTAAAGCTTGTGCACTTCGACGAACGCAACTCTCACCCCCGGCGTTACACCATGTGACAAGGTAAAGGTACGGCTCAGGACCAGATTTGGTGGCCCAGGGGCGGGAATTGGCCTCACAGCTCACCGGAAATCGTCCCGGAGATTAAAACAACCCGGACATTTGACGGATGGCAGATATGGCCCGGTTGCGCTATCCGTTGCCTGACCGATACGCGAATCGAACTTGGCTGGGTGTATCGTTACCTTTTTCGTAGCCCGTGCCTGTTGCCGGATATGGGTGTGCTGTTCTGCGCCCTGACAGGATTGCCGCCCCTAGTCACTCATGATCTGGGTAGTGTCACCGGGATTGTGAGGTGTCGGAGAGACTGTTGACAGAAGCAGGCCAATGGAACCGAACTAGGAACCCAATCCATCGAAGACCTGACCTGAGTTTCCAATGGGCTCAACCGCGACCGCGCTAAATTAGCGGTTGGCAAAGCCCGTCAGAGCTGCTCGCCAGGCTCATTAACTGTTACACCGCCGGGTTGAAAGCTGGGTCGATTCCTATCCCGAAAAGAGACGCCGTCGCCGCTCTCAAGATGTTATTTGGTCCCGCATATTCCCGGTTCTCGCGCTTGGGCTGCCTTATCTCCTTCAGTTCATCAGTGTGACTGTTAACTAGGAATGGCGGTTATTGCGGCTCCGATTGGCGGTTCAGGTGATATCGATGACCAGGGGTGATCGGGCTGCTTCGACGACGTAGTCGGTGATGGTGTTCAATTGGTTGATATTCTTGACCCGTTCCATTTGGGTGAAGAGTCTGTCGACGAGGCGGAAGTTGACGCGAGTAACTCGGGTGATCGCGGCGATGGCTTGGGCGTCGGTGAAGTCTTCGGGGTCCAGGTCGTGACCGAGTTTGCGCCATCGGCGGTGGAGTACGAAACATAGTTCGTCATCGGCGAGGGGCCGGTATTCGTGGGCGAAGCCAACTCTGCTGTAGAGCTGGGCGTAGCGGCTGAATTGCTTTTCAATTCCGGGCATTCCGATGAGTATCAGGGCGATGTTGTCGCGGTCGTAGCGGTCACGCAACATTTCGAGGGTGGTTGGGCTCAGCCGTTCGGACTCGTCGACGATGATCAGTTCAACGTTCTTACTAGCGCCTATGTGTGACCCTTGTTTTTCTCCGTCTTGTAGAGATGTTCGTCGATGCAGAGGGAAACGCGGATGGGGCGTGTGGAACACGGTTCGCTTCTTGGCAAGGCTGGCGTAGATCTGGAAGTCCGAGTCGTCCCGTGGCCCCCATTCCTCGAGAAGCCCCTCGGCCTTGTGCTAGTTGGCGTAGCGCCTGACGGAGAGGGTTTCTTTGAGACTGACAGTTGCGGATTGGTGGTCGGGATCGACGGCTTTACAGATGTACTGGTCTTGATGGAAGACGCGGATCTCGCGGATCGTAGCGGACGATCACGGGTTCACCGACATAGGCCGCCAAAAGGGGTGAGATATATCGGAGTCCCTTGAAGTGGACGCCGTCGCGGTGAACGATCCGCGGTTTTGCCACGGTAAGCAGCAGCAAGTTCAGCTCATCGATCGTTGCCGGCAGCCGGGGAAGCCACCCATCGCCGACCCACGCCTGGTGTAGGGCCGCCTTCATCTCCGCGTGTTCACGTTAATGGTAGGTACCGGTGATAACTTTTCCGACTGCGGCATCCAACTCCGGCAGCGCCAACACCGGATCAGGATGGCGTTGCCCCTCCGTTAGATGGCCGGGCAACTCGGCCAGTAACTCAGAGGCGCTCGATTTTGCCGCGGCCCTGTGGCCTGGCGACGGCTGAGTAGATGATCTCAAAATGGAGGCCTCTGCCGGTCTGCGCCAGATGGTCCCTGGTGAAGTCCGTCCCGTGATCGACGTAGAGCACGTCGGGAATGCCGCACGTCGGCCAGCCGGCATCATTCTTGGGCCAGATGCCCTGTCTCAATGCCAGAGCGGTGTTGATCGTTGACGATGCACCGTGGAAGACCATTTAGCCGCAGACCGCGCGTGAGTGATCGTCGAGGATTACTGTGAGCCAAGGCCGTGCCGGTTTCCGGCCGGCTTCGAGCACCAGAATGTCCATCTCCGTATGATCGGCCTGCCAGATGGCGTTCGCCCGTTCGGCCCGGCGGCGCCAGACCATCTCATATTTGTCCCGGTACGCGATTGGTCCTTGGTGAGCGAGAGTGACCTTCAAACTTTTCGTAGTCTTATCGTCTCGCTTCCATAAGCGTGGTCGGATCAGTGCATCCGTGCGCCAACTCAGCCCCATCAACACCCTCTCCGGCGAGCGGGCGTGCATCAGCCGGCTACGCCACCCCTCATTTCCTAACCCGTGGCGTGG
>NZ_ALPM01000125.1:0-15900 GCF_000294595.1 Arthrobacter sp. TB 23
CCACGCCTGAGGCGGCAGTAAGTGCAGCGACAGCTGCAACGGCTGTGGGAATCCCGTAGAAGTCTGCGAGAAACCCAGCCAGTAGTGCCCCTACGGCGAACCCACTATCGCGCCAGAGTCGGTACACCCCGACCGAGCGGGCACGCCTGTGAGGGTGCGCGACGTCTCCGATGGCGGCCAGCAGGGCGGGGTAGACCATCGCCGTACCCAGCCCCAAGAGGACTGCGGCAAGGAGCCAAGGCCCGAAGCTATGGGACCAAGCGACTACCGCGAGTCCCACAGCTTGGATCGTCATGCCGGCCACGATGAACCACTTACGGCCCCACCGGTCTGAGGCGGCTCCAGTGAAGAGTTGTCCGGCTCCCCATACCGCGGGGTAGACGGCGGCCAGAATGCCCACCTGGCCAAGGCTCAGCCCGGCGCCGAGGAAGAGGACTGGGAAGAGTCCCCAGGCTAAGCCGTCGTTGAGATTGTTCACCATACCTGCCTGGCTGACTGCCGAGAGCGAACGGTCTTTGAAGCTGGTGAGTGTGAAAATTTGCCCGGTGGTCAAGTCGGCGTGAGCCCCGCCGTGTGTGCTGGAGTGTCGCGAGGCTTCGGTTCTGGCGTGGTGGCGGGTCTCACGCACGGCCAGGACAGACAAACTCAGTCCGAGAGCGATATAGGCGGCTCCGAGGAGGAACGGGCCGGGGCGAAGTCCATAGGTTGAGGCGATGTAGCCGGTAGCGAGGGCGGTGACGGCGACTCCGAGGTAGCCGGCCGATTCGTTCAGGCCCATGGCGAGGCCGCGCTGTTTGGGGCCGACGAGGTCCATTTTCATGATTACGGCCGCTGACCAGGTCAGGCCCTGGCTGATACCCAGGAGCACATTTGCCGCAACGATCCATCCCCAAGATGGGCCGAAGATGAGCATGACTGGGACGGGGATCGCTATAAGCCATCCGGCGACGAGGACCGGTTTACGGCCATACCGGTCCGAAAGGGTCCCCGCGAAGTAGTTCATCGCTGCTTTGGAGAGCCCAAAGGCGATGATATAAGTCAGTGCGCTCGTGTACAGATCGAGGTTGAACGTTTGGGAAGCGAGCAGGGGCAAGATAGTGCGTTCCTGCCCGAGTGTGCCGCCGACGAGCGCGTTAACGGCAACCAAAAGGGTGAACTGTGCCAGGTTCTCCCGTAGCCCCAGCACCGCAGCGACGGGATCGGCATTGTTTTCCGCCGTTGTTCTAGCCCTTGTTCTCGCCATTGTGGGGTACTCGCTTTCGTGCTGGGGCATAAGGGTGCCCGGGCATGAGGACGGTCATGCCCGGGCGGTCTTGGGGTGGGTTGAGCTTGTTTAGACTGCGGAGACGCTGCCCTGCCAGGCGTCCCAGGCGGCGTAGCTGCCGTCAAGTTCGACGATGTCGTACCCTGCGCGGCGTAGAGAGCTGGCCGCCACAGAATTCCGAACACCAGACTGGCAGTAGGACACAATGGTGCCGCTAGCCGGGAGTTCGTCTAGGTGCCACATCACTCGGCCACCGCTGAGCTGGTGCGAGCCAGGAACATGTCCGGCTGTGTGCTCGGTCTTGTTGCGAACATCCAGGACCATGGCGGCATCAAAACCATCGAGTTCCTCTGGTTTGATCAGCTTGGGGGTGAAGGTAGGGAGCCCTTCGATGCTGGTGAGGTAGCCCGCGACGTTGTCGATGCCGACGCGGACTAGGTGGTCCCACATGTCCATGGCGGCTTCCTGATCCGGTGCGAGCAGGACAAGGGGGTTCTTGTCGGTCTCAGGGTTGACAACCCAGGCGCCGTAGCTGGCCACAGATTTTCCTGCGGGCACGTTCAAAGACCGGGCTACCGTCCCTTCGTGGACGTCTGCGTTGGAGCGGGTGTCAATGAAGGTCAAAGTGTCCTCTGCCAGGCTTGCAGCGACGATGCCCGTGGCCAGTTCTGGCAGTGGCGTACGCTCACCCATGACGGCGGGCCCCTCCCGGTTTTCGCGCTTCATCCGGCCAAAGTAGGCGTGCGCGTCGGGCTGGCCGTCGAGAAGTTCGTCAATGAAGCCTTGCTCATCGTTGGCGGCGAGGTAGGGACCCCACCAGGCGTAGAGCCTCTCGTAACCTACCGTCGAGGAGGGGACCGCGCCAAGGGCCTTGCCGCAGGCGCTGCCGGCGCCGTGGGCGGGGTGAACCTGAACGTAGTCCGGCAGGGTCAGGAACTTGTCGCGCAGGCTGGTGAAGAGCTGCTTGGCACCTTCGAAGCGGGTGTCCATCCCACCGGCCGCCTCGTCCAGCAGGTCCGGCCGACCCAAGTCGCCGGAGAAGACGAAGTCTCCGGAGAGCAGGTATCCGGGCTGGTCGCTGAAGGCGCCGTCGGTAATCAGGAAGGACAGGTGTTCTGGGGTATGGCCCGGGGTGTGGAGGGCCTTGATGGTGATGTTGCCCAAGGTGATGGCATCTCCGTCATACAGGCGCTCACCCTCGAAGGTGTACTGCCAATCCGGGCCACCCTCTCCGGAAACGTAAACCTTCGCGCCGGTGGCGGCGGCCAGTTCACGGGTGCCCGACAGGTAGTCGGCGTGAATGTGGGTTTCGGTGACAGCGACAATTTTCATGCCGTTCTTTTCAGCCAGTTCCTGATAGACAGCGATGTCGCGGCGGCCGTCAACCACGATCGCTTCACTCTTGGCTTGGCAGCCGATCAGGTAGCTGGCCTGGGCGAGGTCCTCATCGTAAATGCGTTCGATAAGCATCTCGTGCGCTCCTTCATCAAAGGGGGTTGGAGGGGTGTTCTGAATCAAGTGTAGATACCCCTGGGGGTATAGCGCAAGCCGTGCGGTCTAAGCCGTTCTCCTATGGAACAGCCGGCGAGCAAAGCTGCGGCGATCAGCCTGGACATGGCGCGGCGCTTGCCGTGCCGGGTTTTCTGGAGGTTGTTGATAGGTGACTGGGTAGCCTGACCGGTACCACTCGGTGATCCCGCCTGCTACGTTGACGGCCTGGTATCCGTGGCCTCGAAGGATCCTCGCGGCGTGACTGCTGCGCTTCCCTGACCCGCACAGCACATGGATCGTGCTGCCCGGTAGATTGGCAAGCCGGGAGGGCAGTTCTTCGAGCGGGATATTCAGGCTTCCCGGTATGTGAGCGGTGGCATGCTCTTCACGGCTCCGCACGTCGACCAGCGTGACGCGGGGCCACACGGTGGCGAGTTCGTCTGCCGAGATAGTGGGATGCGGATGGTTTCCTGACATCGCGTCAGGCGCGCTGGGGTGAGGCGTGGTTACGCAGTGCTGTGGTGTCGATGTCTTTGACTGCCTGGATGACTTCTTCGAGGCTTGTGGCGTTGAGGGCTCCGGGTTGGGAGAAGACCAGGGTCTGGTCTTTGAACGCCATCAGCGTGGGGATGGAGGTGATATTCGCTGCTGCGGCAAGGCCCTGCTCTGCTTCGGTATCTACTTTGGCGAAGGTGATGTCCGGGTGACTTTCGGCTGCTTTTGAGTACGTGGGGGCGAACATGCGGCACGGGCCGCACCATGCTGCCCAGAAGTCAACGAAGACAATCTTGTTACTCTCCAGGGTTTCGGCGAAGTTCTTGCCGGTGAGGTCGATGGTTTTCATCGTTATTTGTGTCCTTTCGGGCCTTGTTCTGGGTAATTGGTGGGGTAGTGCGGGCTTAGCTGGTGGGAAATCCAGCGCGGGTCCAGGCGATCATGCCGCCGGCCATGGTGTCTGCCGAGAAGCCAGCACCATTCAGGGCGTCGGCGACACGAGCTGAACGGTTGCCGCTGCGGCAGACCACGATGACGGGCATTGCCGGGTCCAGTTCGGACAGGCGTGCCTGCAGCTGATCCATGGGGATGTGGAGGGCTTCGGGGATCATGCCTTCCTCGACTTCGAAGTCCTCTCGGACATCGAGGATGCGTGCGGTAGAGCGCCGTTCCCCGGCTTCGGTGATAGTGATTTCGGCCATGGTGTTCTCCTTCGAAGGATTGTGGGTGTTGTCAGCGGACAGGTTCGCCGGCAGAGCGCCAGGCGTTCATGCCGCCGCGTAGGGAAAATGCCTGGTACCCCTGGGACGTCAGAAGCCGTGCCGCTGAGGCCGACCGGACCCCGGATGCACAAACGGCGATCACGGGCTTGTTCCTGTTAATACCGGCGGTGCTGGTCTGGAGCCGGTCCAGCGGCATGTGCTTTGCCTGGGGCGCCCGCCCGGACCGCCACTCCTGGACGGAACGGACATCAATAAGGGCCGCACCCGAGGACAAGAGCTCCTTTGCCTCAGCTACTGAAACGGTCGTGGAGGGCCTATTGAAGACTTTCTTGAGGGAATCAATGAAACCCATGGTTTTCTCCTTGCTTAGTGTTGGCCAGTACTCGCTGGTGCGGGCATAGTGCTGCGGCGCCGGCCGCTTCGTTTACGAAGGGGGCACGAACGGATGAAGAACCAGCAAATGGCGGCACCGGTTACCGCGATGGCTACGACTGCTGCGGCAATAAACCACCGCAGGTCGGTTGGGGCCTGCTGGATGAGAACGAAGGTTCCCATGGCCAGGACAAACCATCCGAATGCCTTACGCAGGGCCGCCTCGGGGATGCGGCCAGCGAGTTTGGAACCGATAAGCGAGCCCACTATGGCGGCTGCCGTCACGCCGAGGATGATACCCCAGTCAAGCTGGACGGTGGTGAGGTAGCCGGCAAGACCGGCGAAGGACTTCATGGCGATCACCACCAGCGAGGTACCCACGGCGACGGACATGGGCAGGCCGCCAAGCAGTGCCAGGGCAGGAACGACGAGGAATCCGCCGCCCGCTCCAACCAGGCCGGTGACGAGCCCGACGATCACCCCATCCAACAACACCCTGCCCAGCGGCAGTTCGTGCTGGACCGGATCTGCGCCGTCGTCGGCCTTTTTCTTCCGGCCACGGAGCATCGCGACGGACGTCGCGACCATCATGACGGCGAAAGCGGTGAGCAGGATCTGGCCGGGGATGTGTCCACCCAGAAGGCCGCCGACAAACGCGCCGGCCATGCCCGCGGCGCCGAAGATCAGGCCGGTTCGCCACCTCACCCGGCCACCGCGAGCGTGGCTGAGGACGCTGACTGCCGAGGTGACCCCGACGACGAAAAGGGATGCGGCGATGGCTTCCTTCGCTTCAAACCCGGCCACATAGACCAGGATGGGGACCGTCAGGATCGATCCGCCGCCGCCCAGAACACCGAGCGACAGTCCGATGAGCACCGACAGGGCAAGAACCAAAATCAAGGTGGACGTCATGCTGCTTTGACCTCGTCCGTCACCTCGGTGGCGACGGGAAGGGCGAGGATTGCGCTTTCGCGGGTGGGCTCGTCAGCGGCCTTGTTCCATGGCATGGCCGAGAGGGCCTGACCCATGGCGCAGGTGTTGGTGGCCGCAGAGAAGGTCAGGCCTGTGCCGATGACTCCAGCGATCGTGCGGATCTTTGGAGAGACGAACTTCCCTCCGACCAGGCCTACAAGCACCAGGGAACCGGCCACGAGGCGAACCTGCCGCTCCAAATCCCAGCGGTCCTTGCCCTTTACGACGTCACCGCCGGCAGCCGCAAAGCCAGGTGCCCCACCAGTCAACACGAAGGCGCCGTCAATTCCGGACCTACCCAGCCGCTGGCGGGCCTGTTCGGCGCGCACCCCCGACTGACAGACCAGGACCACACGCGAGCCTAGGCGGGCAGCGAGTTCATCCGTGTGCTCGGATAGCAGCGGTAGCGGCACATTGTAGGAACCGCGGATGTGCATGGACTCAAACTCAGCGGCCGAGCGCACATCAATCACTACAAGGTCCCGGTGTTCTTTGAACCAGGACTGAAGGGTTTCAGGGTCGAGTGCGATAACGGCGGATGCAGTGGAAAGGGAAGTCATAGTGGCCTCTCGGGAGGGGTGCAGGTGATTACCTCACCGAATATACAGATACCCCCGGGGGTAGTCAAAACACCCTATGGGGTATACTCTGGTGTGTAGCCATCAATACTTGGAGAACACCATGGAACTGAACCCCTCGGAACTCACCCCTGTCATCAACCGCCTGAAGCGGGCCCAGGGCCAGCTTGCGGCTGTTACCCGCATGCTCGAAGAAGGCAGGGACTGTAAAGACGTCGTTACCCAGCTCGCAGCGGTATCCAAGGCCCTGGACCGGGCCGGGTTCGCCATCATCGCGACCGGTCTTGAGCAGTGCATCGTCCAACAGGATGCAACGATGGACAAAAAGGAACTGGAAAAGCTTTTCCTCTCCCTCGCCTAACCACACCTGCTGCCGATCAGCTCAAGGAGAATCATGACCTACACACTCAGCACCACAGTTGACCTCCCCTGGGCCGAAGCCCTGAACCGCACCCGGGACGCTCTCTCGGCCCAGGGGTTTGGGATCCTCACGGAAATCAACATCCGCTCCACCTTCGAAGCCAAGCTCGGCACTGAAGCGGCCGATGCTGTCGGTGACTATGTCATCCTCGGCGCCTGCAATCCGGCCCTAGCTAGCCGCGCCCTCGCCGCCGAGCCGGAAATCGGAGCACTACTGCCGTGCAACGTCGTTGTGCGCCGAAACAAGGATGCGGACGTGACCACGGTCGAAGCCATCGACCCCCAGACCATGGTCCAGCTCAGCGCCGCCGCTGCGGTCAAAGAAGTCGCCGACGACGCCGGCACCCGCCTCCGGAACGCTCTAGCCGACCTGGCCGAAGCGGCACAGTAGGCCACCCGGGATTTACTCATTCTCTTGGCCAGTCGAAGGTCGCGATCCGATCTCAAACCGTCCTCGCCCAGGATAGTCATTTAACTAGCACCATATGCATCGCATGATGAATGCCGATGAGACTCCCGGCTCCACTGAGCCTCTAGACCGTCTCGTAAGCCGGCCTCCCACCGCGACGCAGTTTCAGGCCAAGGTTTCCACCAAGATAGCAATGCCGCCTGACTAGGAGATTCGCGTATACCCCGCCCGATAAAAAGCCCGGTGAAGGCGCGCCTCAAGCGCTACGGCCGTCGGCTTTAGTTGGCATACGGCCCGATTGAGTGGATCAGTTCCGCGGGAACTGCCCCAAATGTCCCTCCAGTCACTCCGGCTGACCGAGGGTGCTGCCCATCTCTGCTTGCCGTCCCTCGATAACCCCGATGGCGGTGCGCCAGAAGCCTGGGTGGCATGACGCGCCAGTGGCTTATGAAGTCCCTTTCCTATCGCTAGGCATCTGCAAAGGATCCTCAGCTCGCATCATGCCTGACGCGTCTGGTTATCCATGAACGAACAATATGCATGGTGCTACTTGTCCGGCTGAACTGCCAGTTTTGCTGGGCGGACCCTGGTGCAACCAGGCCCGGCGCGCCGGACACGAGCCAACTTTCGCTCGGGCCTCCCCCGTCGCTTAGCTCCTCACCTAACTTTGCCTCGTGCCTCGTCCCCCAAGTTGCACTCCGACCCCTCTTCCCAGCGGTGACTCCTTATCAGAACGGCACCATGGAGAGGCGTGGGTAGCTACCTCGTCGGAGCGCCTCCCCCTTTTAGGACTCGATGAAAAAACTTTAACGGAAGTCATGCGCCTCCACCGTCACTCCCCCATGAAGTAGTAAGGAAGCCAACACGGGCTTCAGGAGGAGTCAGGAGATAACCCGTCACGGGAAGATTGCAACCCACACACCGAAACAGGCACACCCGGGACTGCCCCCGGTTTTGTTGACTCCTTGACCTAGCGAGCTGAGGCTCGTGAAAGGATGTTGACCATGCCGACGGCTTATGGGGCGGAGTTCCGCCAGGATGTTTTGGGAATCATCACCGTGTGGAGCAAATCGGGATGGCCCGACCTCGTTCTTGGACTGATCATCATCGTCGTAAATGTCACCGCCGCGAAGGAAGTCTGGGAAACAGCCCAAGAAGAACACCTCGCAGCCAAAGCCCTCGCCGGTGAAGACATCGCCTGACGTCCCCCTGTTTCGTTGCCCGCGCCTGCCAGGAGATGATGCGCTGGTTTCTGGTGTGAACGAAGCGGTGGGAATTGATCTGTTGATCTCGGAAAAGGCACGTGATGATCGTCGTCCATTCCGATCAAGCCGTGAAACGACTGGTTATCCACGAACGAAAAAAGACGCACCATGCTTTATGTCATCCTGCGACGCATTCGGACGCTCCGAACTTCTCCACTGCCATGCAGGCCCGCGGGGTTCGGGGCTCAGATTTTTCCCTTGGCCACCTCGCCCAGGATGTCGATAGCCAGTTCCTTCTTGGCCAGCAGGCGTTTGAGCCGGACGTTCTTCTTTCCAGTTCCTTCGTCCGTTTGGACGCCCCGGCGTTCTTCCCGGATTCGTATTGGTTCAGCCACCGGTAACAGGTGGGCTCGGTCGCCATCGTCAACGCCTTGTCGCGCCGTCCATGACGTGCGCCTTAAGGACGTCACGGACGCTGGTCCAAGCTTGCGGCCCGTAGCGGTCGTTGTTCACGTGATGCAACTGAGCCTCGCCACTGAACATACTGGCGAAGTACTGCATGCCCTGCCAGGCAGGGAAGGTCGCCTCCTCGTCCTTCGATACGCGACGCCCGATCCGGGCCATACCGGACAGCATTCCCGAAGCGCCCACCAGGTTGGTGCCGAGCGCAAAGACGAGCCCTGTGGTCATACCCGTCGTGCAGAGCGGTTCACCCTCCAGCCACCCCTCCGGCAAGAACCAGCGACCATCACCGACAGTCATGAAAAATTGAGGCTAGAAAGCGCGTTTTCTAGGAACCGAGAGTGTGACTCGATGAACTCATGGCTCAGATCGCTCCGCCCACCTCAGTCACCGAAGACCTAAACCGTCTACGGTCTGCGCTGGACGCCACAGTGCCGGCCAAAGACGCCACGAACCTGCAGCGGCGTGGCCGGCTCCGGTCAGGTGGAGCTGCCCATCGCGCTGCTGGAGCAGACGGGAGCTCTTCAGTTCGTGCAGTGCCCGGCGCCGGGTCCGGGCGTCCCCGGCGAGGGAGGCGAGTGTGAGCGCCTGTCCTATCCATTCGGCGGCGCGCTGTCATACCGGGATGCATGCTATTGACCGTCGAAACACCTATTGATAGTTTCAGGTGATACATTTCCAGACGAAACTACATGGGGTTTTGGCCCCTAATGCGGGGTTGAAGCATGAACTCAGTTGGACTGTTTTACGTCGGTGCGGTCCTCTTCATCAATGGCCTGATGCTTCTGGGAAAGATCACTCCCAAAAGTGCTGGGATTTTCAACGTGTTTGTGGGTGGCTTGCAGTGCATTATGCCGGTCCTGATCATTACCCAGTCAGACGGGGACCCCGCTGTAATCCACGGAACCTTCGCCGTGTTGCTGTTCGGGTTCACCTATCTTTATGTCGGCATTACCAACCTTGCCGGAATATCCCCGGAGGGCATCGGATGGTTTTCCCTCTTCGTTGCAGCTTCTGCCGTGTACATGGGGTTTGATTCGTTCATCTCCGGAGATCTGACCTTTGGTGTCATCTGGCTGGCGTGGGCTGTCCTTTGGACACTGTTCTTTTTACTGCTAGCCCTCGGCAAGAGCCGACTTACCATTTTCAGCGGATGGATCGTGGCGCTCTGGGCTGTCCCCACGACTTCGGTTCCGGCGGTATTGCTCATGCGGGGCGCATGGGAACCCGGCCTGGCTGGGGCACTGACGGCACTGGTTGTACTAGGAGGCCTGGCTGTCGTGTCCGTGATATTGGCGAAACGACCTGGTCCAGACGAGGATCAACAACCGAGGCCCGTTAATGAGTCATCGGGCAAGACCGCCTAGGGTTTGAAGAAGAAGTTGAGGATCGCGGACATTGGCGATGATTTCGGACTGAGCCGCCTCAACCTTTGGCTGCGTCCTGCCGTGAAGTTCGAGGCCGCGTGTGGACGGTTGGATCAGGACCCGACGGCGATCATCCGGATGTATTTCCCTGAATATCAGCGAAGCTGTCACGAGTTTATCTGTGGCCCGGGTGAGGCTGGGCCCACTCAGTCCGACGGCTCTGATGATCTCCGACATGGTGACAGGTGAACCTGAGCGTGCAGCGAAATCTAGCACCGACCACTGGTCAACGGTTAGTCCCTCGACGGAGACAACACGTTCTATCTGTGCGCTGACGCGTCGTGCGGCAAAGGCCAAGGTGGTGGCCAGGTCCTTCTCACCGGTTTTGAGGGGACTGATCGACATTGCAGCTCCAGATTGTGTGTAACGTTTAGCCGAAATACTTACATATGGAAGTATTTCATGGCAAGCTGCCTAAGTAACTGTTATACGCATCACACCCTAAGGATTTTATGCCAACGCAGTCGTCAATCTGGCGTGTGGGAATGATAGTGCCTTTAGGGGGGACCGCGGGCATATTCGGGCCGTCCTGCCAAGCGGTAGCGGAACTTGCCGCGGCGGAGTTGAACCAGATTAGCGGCGTTTTAGGCCGCCAGGTGGAGCTCGAGTTCGTGGACGGCAGCCGGGCACCCAACGAGGTGGCCGATGAGGTTGCAAATCTGGTCGGACAGAGACGAATCGATGCTCTGACAGGTTGGCACATATCGTCCGTTCGGCATGCTGTAGTGCCCGAAGTATCGGAACGACTGCCCTACGTCTACACCTCCCTGTATGAAGGAGGTGAGACCCGCCCCGGGGTGTATTGCAGCGGCGAGGTGCCGAGTTTCCAGATTGTTCCTGCTCTTCAATGGCTGGCCGATAACCTGGGCAAGCGACGGTGGTTTGTGGTCGGGCATGATTACGTCTGGCCGCTGCAGACTGCCGCCGTTCTGGCCGAGCCGTGCGCTCGATTGGGCATTAGAATTGTCGGTCAATCATTTGTACGGATGGATGCGGGTCGGATCAATCTTTTAGTGGAGGAAGTCGCAAAAGCTGACTGCGACGGCGTCCTGATGTTATTGGTCGGCCACGAGGCCGCAGTGTTCAACCGCATGTTCGCTGAGCAGGGTTTGGGGGACCGGATGATCCGATACAGTCCCTTGATGGAAGAGAATACGATCCTGGCGAGCGGGTCTGGGGCAACCCAGGACCTCTACGTTTCTGCGGGTTTTTTTCGGGACCTTGCGACCGCAGGATCCTTCGACCTTCAGTCCCGCTATGCGGCTTTCCATGGAGCCACAGCACCGCCTTTGAACAATGTTGCCGAGTCCTGTTACGAAGGGATGTACACGCTGGCGCACCTGGCTAGCCTGGCGGGCTCTACCTGTGTTGCAGATATGAACCGCGTCATTGGGGAGCTGGGGTACGACGGGCCCCGAGGAACGGTCCAGTTCCATGGCAGCCAGGCCGTCCATCCGGTGTATCTGGCCCGAGCCGACGGTTTCGACTTCAATATTGTCGAAAAATTATGACCTGCACCAGAGGACGGCAACTCCGCTTCGCCACACGCACGGAGACCGGAAAGACCCTCACCCTTGTTGCAACCCGGATCCGCCAGCGCTGACGTACACCCCTTTAAACCCTGAGGCTCGGTAAATTCAGGCGGACTTGAAGGCGGATCAGAGCAAGCACCTTCATGCCCGTTTGAGGAGTAGACCACCAGCCATGTACCGCAAGGCGAGCCCGTACCCACTAAGCGCCGGGGACGAGCTCGCCTCACGTTGGAATGGACAAGTGCCGGGGCTGTCAGTGTCTGTGCCCGGCATCGGATGGAAAGCGCCGGCCGCCCGGGGCCTCCGTGAAGGATGGCTCACCGGTCCTTGCGCGGTCTAGCCTGACCCGGTCGTCGATATTTCCCCTGGATGAGGTGCCCGAACGGAACCCGACGGCTGGAGGAGTGTATACCCTCTTGGCGATAGTAGAGCAACGCGGACAGGGCATCGGCTGTCCCAATTCCCCGGTGCTGCGTCGCTGTTCAAATGGGCCGCATTCACCGCAGCGATACTCGTACAATGGCACAGCGAATCTCCAATCCTTGATGTCTCGAACATTATGGTTTAGCACGGTCTTGCCCGGCTAGACGGGCAGAATATTCCGATCAAAAATCGATAAGGGGATGCTTACGGAAGCCGCCGCATTCGGAATGTCAACCAATCCGCCGATCCGGCCTTCGATAGGGGCGGCACCGAGGAACAGGTATGCCTGCTCAAAGCTCCACCCCATGGCGGGCATAAGGTAGTTGATCGCGTTCAGGCACGCCTGACGGTAGGCGACAGTGGCATTGAGGTAATAGTTGCGGCCGTCCTCCACACTGATGCCTTCGAATGTGATGAACTCCGAGTAGTTCGGGCCTACCCGTCCAGGCTTGAAGAAAGGCATATTGGTCTTGTATCGGTCCATGCCGCCCTTGATCACATCAAAGTGCAGATCGATGAAGCCGGGCATCTCGATCGCGCCGCAGAACGTGATCTCGCCGTCGCCTTGCGCGAAGTGGAGATCACCGATAGAAAATAGTGCGCCGGGGACATAAACCGGCATATAGACCCGGCTTCCCACCCCAAGATCCTTGATGTCGACATTGCCTCCGTGCTCACGAGGCGGGATGGTGCGGCATGCTTCGGCGGCCACCTTGTCGAAGGAACTGCCGCTGAGCGTACCCAAAAGAGCCCCTTGCGGCAAAGGAGGCAATGCGAGTGCTGGCACCTGGGGTGCACCCGGCACGACGCCGTCGTGCGGGGGAATATCCCCGGTAACCCGGTGAGGATTAAGGTCGATGAGCGCCTGCTCGCGGCGGTTCCACTCAGAAAGCAGATCATGGGACGGTGCGCAGCCGAACAAGCCCGGGTGGGAATTGCCGATGAACCGGACGCCAGGAATATGTCGGGAGCTTGCCCAGATACCATCCAGATCCCAGATGGCCTTCGAGGCCTGCGGTGAATAGTCAGTAAGGAACCCACCGCCATTCTCCTTGGAGAAAATGCCGGTGTAGCCCCAGGATTGCTCCTGAAACGGCCCCATATTGAGGATGTCCACGACCAGAAGGTCACCCGGCTCCGCACCCTCGATCGCAAACGGGCCACTCAACATGTGGCACGGATCGATATCCATGTCCCGGATATCATCGGGACTGTCATCATTCTTTACCTGATTGTCCGTCCAGTCCTTACACTCGATCCGGTACGAGCCCCCAGGACGAATAGTGGTGGCAGCCGGGATATCCGGGTGCCATCGGTTGTGACCGGGAACCACTTGGTCCCGCATGGAAACATTCAAATCACGGTTGATCTCAAAAATGACGTCAGGCACAGGTTTCTCCTACGGCTTGTTTGAATTCTCATGGATACCAAGGTGACGCGAATCGGCGACAGCACATCTAGGTCCGTAAGACATACAGTCGTTTCATATGGAAATACTGCATGTGGAAACACTTCAAGTCAACCATCAAGTTCCGGAAGCTAAAGATCGACGAGTAGACAGAGGGCGGCCTACCCCCGTAAGGCGACCAGCACCGGTCATCTTGGCAAACATTTGGTCCCACTGAGTTGCGAACCCATGCCCCGTTACATTTATTGGAGTCCTCGAAGGTCGGGGACTTAGTCGCTGGGCTTGGTATGACTTTCTGCCCCTGTCATTGATGATCCGGGGGGTCCTGTCGCCAAATTCAAAGGCGCTTGTTGACTGCTGATAAGGACGCGGCCGTACCCGTCTGGGTTCAGGTCTCTTCGTAACGTGGGTGCCAGGAACAGGTGTCATGACTGCGGCCAACTAGCGACTCGAGTTTTCCCTTGATGACGACTGTGTTGTGACCGTTATCAGCCCAACGGACTTCCGGGATACGACCTTTGGAGAAGCGGGATTTGGCTGGGCCGCGTCCCTTGAGGGCGATACGACTGCGCCAACTGAAGCCTTTGCGGGATCTCATCATCGCTACGCCTTCCCGCGTCTCGCTACTCTGACATTGCCTGCTGTCATCGGCCCACTGGACATTCAGGCGGAAGCTGCTGAATCCGTGGTCAGCATCCAACCTAGAGATCTCCCAGCCGAGTATGTTCCAACAACCTCAAGCCCACAAGTGGGAGATCCGACAGCTCCTGGATGGAGTCTTCCCCTTCAAAGTGCTGACACACCCAAAGGATTTCGGCTGACTGGCATCGACCAGCAAGGCGAGACGGAGGTCCAGCGGAAGCTTTTTCTTGCTTCCGCAGCGGCAGGCACCGCGGGGGGTGGCCTAATCTGGTTAGTTGCAGCCATAGGCTCTGTACTCAATGGCGTGGTCCAGACACGCCGGAATCGGAGGGCGCCGATAGCAGAAAGGGTGGGAGAACTGACGCCATCCCTAGGCAGCAGGACCGATGTCCCGGACCCTCCTGACTACCTCCGCTTAATCGCAGCCCCCGCACTTCTAGCCCTTGCTGGATCTAGGTTGGCCGGGGGCACAGCAAACGCAGGCGTTAGCTTTAAGCTGACCGGGTCGTATGGGTCTGTGGACTGCCCCTGCTTCCGTTGGCTCGGCGTCTTAGGCCGCTGTGAAGCTGCTCATCTATTTTCATACTCTATGGGCGTGAGTTTTCCCAGACGCCGCTGTCGGTTCCGGCGAGCAGTTCTTGGGGGCAACCTATTTTCTCTGGTTTCGGGTTCTTGCTGACTACTCTGAAAAGGGCAACGGCGGCACCTAACCGCCGATAACACCGTGTTACGTCCTAGGATCGTGGAACAACGTCACAACGGCCTAGGTGGATGGCTGGAGAAGCCAGGCAATGGCTGCTGCTTCGTCGGTGAAAAACCGGGGAGGGGTTACCGAGGTGTTTGCGAATGCGGTCATCACCATGCTGACCTGGTTCATCCCCAGCACTGCCAAAGAGGAATCCGCGGACTCGCAGCTAAACGCGCTTCTCGGCAGAACCAATAGACTACCGGCGTCATGCCTGCTTCCGAATATACCCAAGAATGACCAGAAGCATCTGGTTGGGGCCCCTGGTAGGAGTCCAGTGGTTATGTGAGTTTCGCATCC
Organism: Arthrobacter sp. TB 23; assembly: GCF_000294595.1. Lineage (NCBI taxonomy): Bacteria > Bacillati > Actinomycetota > Actinomycetes > Micrococcales > Micrococcaceae > Arthrobacter > Arthrobacter sp. TB 23. The sequence continues at coordinate 14,868 of NZ_ALPM01000125.1, forward strand.
GATAATGGGTGCAGGAGGAAATTCACTTTTATGGCACGTAGACATACCCCTGATCAGGTCATCGCGAAGGTCCGTCAGGGCCAAAAGATGCTCAACGATAGACGGCCGATGATTGAGGTCGTGAAGGAACTGCAGGTCACCGAGGCGACCTGGTACCGGTGGGTGAACCAATACGGTTCCGAGCACAACGCCGGCCAAACCAAAGCGGTACGGGAGCTCGAGAAAGAGAACGCCCGGCTGAAGAAGCTGGTTGCGGAGAAGGAACTGACCATCGACATTCTCAATGAGGTGGCGAAGGGAAAATTCTGAGCCCCGAACCTCGCCGCCGTGCAGTGCGCATGGCGCAGGAGAAGTTCGGGGCGTCCGAAAGACTCGCCTGCAAGATCCTGGGCCAGAACCGGTCCGCCCTGCGCAAGGCACGGCCGGTGGCCAGCTTCGAAGACCACCAGCTACGGGCCGATCTGCGGGCTATTGCGGGGAAGCACCCGACCTGGGGTTGGCGGAAGGCACGCTGGCACCTCCTGGGCCAGCAACAGTGGGTTGGGGTGGCACTGAATCCGAAGCGGGTGCGCCGGCTGTGGCGCCTCGAGGGACTCACCTGCAAACCCAAGGCAAGGAAGAAACGCCGCACCGGGCCCGGGGCTGGGGAGCAGAAACGGCTAACTGCTCAGTATCCGATGCATGTGGTCAGCTTCGACTTCCAATCCGATGTGACCTCCTGCGGGCGGCATGTGCGGTTTTTCAACGTGATCGATGAATACACCCGTACCGCGCTGGCGATCATCCCGCGGCGGTCTTTCACCGCGACGGATGTGGTCGCCGTGCTTGAGGACATCATCGCTGAAACCGGTGTCGTCCCGACCCATGTCCGCTCCGATAATGGGCCGGAATTCACTGCCGCAGCACTGATCAGCTGGTGCCAAACCGCCGGCGTGGAGACCGCTTTTATTGACCCGGGGTCGCCGTGGCAGAACGGGTACGCCGAGTCATTCAACGCCCAATTCAGAAGGGAACAACTCACCGGAGAAATCAT
>NZ_ALPM01000126.1:0-21803 GCF_000294595.1 Arthrobacter sp. TB 23
CCGCCGTCGTCGTACGTGCGGTTGTTCTGGTGCTGACCTAGACGGTGACCTTGTCTTCAGCAGCGATCCGCTTGAAGGAGCGGGTGCCTTTGACGGCCAGATCGAATTCGGTTTCGATCTCGGCGTTTGCCTTCCAGGTGAGTTTGCTGACCACGATGGCGACGATCAGGTTGAGGAAGAAGCCGGGGACAATCTCGTACATGGTGTCGGCCAGGGGCGAGTTGCCCCAGACGAAGACCACGACGGCGCCAGCAACCATGCCGGCGAGGGCGCCAGGCATGCTGAGCTTCTTCCAGTACAGGGCCAGCAGGACGGTTGGACCGAATGCGGCACCGAAGCCGGCCCACGCGAAGGCGACCAGGGAGAGGATTGACTCGCTGCGGCCGGAGGCCAGGACGATTGCGACAACTGCCACGACCAGGACGCCGAGACGGCCAAGGACAACGCCCTGCTTGTTGGTCAGGGTGCGTTTGGAGACCATGTTGTAGAGGTCTTCAACGAGTGCCGATGAGCAGACCACGAGCTGTGAGGAGATGGTGCTCATGACTGCCGCGAGAACTGCCGCGAGGATGATGCCCGCCACGAAGGGGTGGAAGAAGGCCTGCGACAGGTCGAGGAACACTGCTTCCGGATCGGTGAGTGACAGGTTCGGGTTTTGCTGGAAGTAGGCGATGCCGACCAGTGCGGTGGAGATGGCGCCGATAACGGTCAAGACCATCCAGCCCACACCAATCCGGCGTCCGGCAACTGCATCCTGAGGGGTGCGCATCGCCATGAACCGAACGATGATGTGTGGCTGTCCGAAGTAGCCGAGACCCCAGGATGCCGCCGAGATGATGGCTACCGTTGATCCGCCGGCGACGATGTTCAGGAAGGATGGATCGACTTCGCGGATGGAATCGGTCAGGCCGCCGAAGCCGCCTACCTCAATGAGACCGATGATCGGAACGAGGATCAGGGCCACCAGCATCAGCACGCCCTGGGCAACGTCGGTGTAGGTTGCTCCCATGAAGCCGCCGAACAGGGTGTAGGCGATGGTAATCGCGGCGACGATGATCATGCCGACGGTGTAGTTGGAGTTGAAGGAGCTTTCGAAGAAGAGTCCGCCCGCCACCATCCCGGATGAGACGTAGAAGGTGAAGAACACGAGGATGATGATTCCGGAAACGACCCGCAGGATCCGTGACTTATCTTTCAGCCTGTTCTCAAGGAAACTTGGCACCGTAATGGAATTGTTCGAGACCTCGGTGTAGCTGCGCAGTCTTGGGGCGACAAATTTCCAGTTCAGCCATGCGCCGGCGGTCAGACCGATGGCTATCCAGATTTCGATCAGACCCGACACATAAATGGCTCCCGGTAGTCCGAGGAGGAGCCATCCTGACATGTCTGAGGCTCCGGCGCTGAGGGCTGCCACACCCGGTTTGAGTCCACGGCCGGCGAGCATGTAGTCGTCGAGATCCGAGGTCTTCCTGAAGGCATACCATCCGATTCCGAGCATGGCGCTCATATAGATCACCATCGCGATGATTTGGAATGTCTGGTCGGGCATGACGGGGTCCTCTCACATTTTTCTTGGAATTTGCTGAGTGCAGCGCCCGACTATGCCAAAGACGAGCGTTATTAGCTAATTAGGTGATAGGAATCACATGCACGCCCTGACGCTCGTCCTTGCCGTCGATCGATTAGTTCTGGTGGGCTGAGGGCGTGGCGGCCTGAGCATGGCAAGTCGTCCGATCTCACAGTTGAGCGGTGGGCTCGAGACGCGCGTGCGGGCAGCGCGTATGGGCAAAAAGGTCGTCGCCACTGTGCCTTTACCGACAGGCGTCGCTAGCCGAAACAGATCACTAGCCTCGATTTTTCATGGCTGTCGGTGATCGGTTGCTGTTTCGTGCCGGTGGGTTGGCTGGAGGGTGTGTCTGGTTCTGGGCAGCGTGGTGTTGCCCCGTTGGTTCGCTTGGGGTTGGCGCCGGTTCCACTTCCGGGGTGGGGCTTATTGTCGGGACAGGATGAGGTCCAGGCTTAGCCCGGTGGGCTTATGAGTTGTTTGAGACGCCCGGTGTTGTCCAGGAGTAGTTTCAGGAGGTCTTTCTCCGGGGCTGATTCCGGGAGCAGGAGCTGTTTGCGGCGGGCGCGGGTGATGATTTTCCCGGCGGTAGCGAAGAGCCGGTAGCGCCAGCGTTTGATGTCCCAGGATTTGGCGTGGTGGCCGTGTGGGAGGGCGGCGAGCTGGAGCCAGGAGACGAGATTGAAGGCCAGCGCAGCGATGTTGGCCCAGGCCTGGTTCGCGGCGAAGTCGAAGAACGGCAGTTTGCCCAGGCCGGTGTTTTTCAGGGTTTTGATCCGGTTCTCGCAGCGCCCGCGGGCGCGGTGTCTGGCGTCCAGGAACGGTCCGTGCCAGCGGGGTGAGTTGGTCAGGAACGCGGTGATCCGGTGCCCGTCGGTGTCGAGCAGGGAGGGCTGGGCCCCGGGGTGGAGCGGCTCGGCGCGCAGGAACAGTTTCGTGTCTGGCGGGTAATCGGTGAGGGGGATGACGTCGGTGGCGTTGATGACCCACGCGTCGGTCCGGTCGTTTCCGGACTGGTCCAGGGCCGGCTGCCAGTACTCTTTGTCGCTGATCCACTCGATCATGTGCGCCTTGCCGAACGGCAGGGTGTAGCTGGTGGAGAACTGCACTCCGAGGCTGTGCAGATGCCAGAGGAATTTCCGTGAGGCCCCGGCACTGTCGGTGCGGACCAAAATCTTTTCGCCGGCCAGCGCCCCGGTCTCGTCGTAGAACTCCTCGGGGAGTTGGGCTGCGGCGGTGTGGAAGACCCGGATATGGTCCTCGGCGCTGTTAGCTCCGGCGCTCCCTGGCCGTAGCACCGCGGCGAGGATTTCCCCGGAACCGTTACCGGTACCGTAATCGACGCTGGCGATGAACGGGGCGAACCCATAGCCGCCCTTGTAGGTTCCGGCGACGTTTTCCTTATCCGAGTGTGAGGTCACTAGGGTCGCGTCGAGGTCGATGATCAGCGGGTCCGCAGCCGCCGCGACCAGGACCGGGTTTCGGTTCCCTGCAGCGTTCCAGGCCCGGGTGCGCAGTTCCCGGGTCAGGGTTTCAAACCCGTAGCTGAACAACTCGGGGTTCACCACGGTGCGTTCGAAGAACCGCGAGACGGTTGCGTTCGAGGGCAACTGGCCGAAGACTCCGGGTGAGGATCGCAGGATGTCCAGGTCCGAGGCGTGTTCACCTCCCGCGGCAAGCATCGCCGCGAGGGACCCCACCAGCCGGCCGGGCCGGTGCTTCGCGCTGGCGGGAACAAACTGTCCGAGTCTGTCCTCGCAGAGTCTGCCGAAACCCAGCGCGTCCATGAAGCCGGTCAGGACGCTGACTCCGGCGTGGGAAATCAGCGACTGGCCACTGAAAGTAACGGGTACCGACGGGAAAACAGGGGTAAAGTGGTGCATCGAAAAGGTGCTCCTTCACGACCGGGATAAATTGGCTTAGACACCACTATTTTCCCTCGTCAGAGCACCTTTTCGCTTCTTTCACACGCCCTTCAACAGCCATCCGATGAAACCACGGGGCTAGAAGGGCGGGGGTATGTCGGGTGGTGGTGCTGGTGGTGGGTCGGCGGTGGTGAGGTAGGTTTCGCCGAGTGGTGAGATCGCGATGATGGTGCCGGGGTCGGGTTGTTGGTAGTGCCAGTAGCCTTCGGTTTTGAACATGTGGTGGCGTTTACACAGGGCCGCCAGGTTCCCGTAGCTGGTTTTGCCTCCTTGGGACCAGGGGGTGGTGTGGTCGAGTTCGCAGAACACCGCCAACCGGTTACATCCCGGATGCCGACACGTCCCATCCCTAACCCGGACCGCATCCTTCAGGTCCTGCGGGACCCGATACGTGGTCGCATCGGCGCCAAGCCTGGCCCCGGTAAAGGGGTGGGTGAGGATCCTCGTGAACGATGGTGCGTGCCCGGCGAGCTTCCGTGCCGTCTCGGGATCAATCGGACCATACCCTTCCAGTTCACCCGGGGTGTCCCCGCCGAGGAGAGTCATCACCGGGACGGTGACGAACACCTTCGCCTGCACACCCCAATATGCGCTGGCCTCCCCCGACTGACTGGGGCTGTTGCTCTCTCGCCGCTGACTGGATCCGCTGTCCGTCCCGGATCCGCTGTTCGTCCGGGATCCGGGGTCCGCTGTTCCCGGCCCGGCCCGGTCAGCACCCGGGCCGGCCCCAGCGGCAGTACCAGGTTCGGTCCCAGCGGCAGGAGCAGGTCCAGCAGGTCCAGCAGGTCCAGCAGGGCCAGCAGGGCCAGCTGGGCCAGCTGGGTCGGGTGCGTCACTCATGTGTCCGGTGGGTCCGGCACTGGTGAGAACGTCCACCAGAACGTCGGCCCTGAGTTGGGTGAGAGTTCTGGCCTCGTCGGGGCCCTGCAGATTACGGGCTGCGGTGTCGACGCGGTGGAAGATCCCGGCCGCTTGTTCGGTGGGCAGGAAGGCTTGGAGCCAGGCCATCCCGTCCTGCGCCGGGTCCAGATACACGCGACGGTCCTGGAGAGCCTTCCGGTGCCGCAGGGTGATCGATTCGGGGTGGAAGATGTCACGTAACCGTTGGGCCTGGCGGTAAAACTTCGCCACCGTGGTCTTGCAGGCCAGACCGATGAGTTGGGCCTCGAATGCGGCCATCACGGCGGGAACGGTATCCGGGATACCAATCGCTTCCCCGACCACCGCCCACGCGTGACGGCGCGATAACCTGCCATCCTCCAACGCGGTCAGGGTGGCCCGGTAATCGCGGACCAGCAGCTCACTATGGTCAAGCAGGGAACCAGCAGTGCGCTCCGGCAGGCGCAGGGCCGCACCGATCTCCGACGCGCTCAGCGTACGGGCATGCCCCGGGTCACCCACCCAGGAGTGCGCCTCGGTGGTGAGGTCATGAAGATGGGTGACCGCCTTCGCTTCCTGCGCATCTACCCAGGACCGCAGCCGGCCAAGGTCCTGCAACACGGTCAGCGTCTGGCCTGAATCCAGGCCGGCGACCGCGGCCAGGACCACCTTCCCGGCCAACGCCGGCCGCCCATCACCAGAACGCACCCGGCCATCAGAATCAGATCCAGAATCAGCAAAAGTATTCGGTGCTTCTGCCCCTGGGGCCGTCCATACAGCGTCGGCACCGAGTGGACCACCCGGACGATGATCGTCGGAAGCCCCCGCTGACGCCCCCGCGGAAGCATCCGCGGACCTGTTCGCGGACCCGCTATCAGAAGCCGAATCAGTGGCCGAATCAGAGCCAGAATCCGGGCCGGAATCGGGGAAGAATCCCGATCCGGTAGAAGAAGCTTTACTGCTTTTCATACCTCCATTCCATCATCGAGCACTGACAAAACAGGGGCCGATTCAGGGCCACCAGAAAATCTTTTTCAACTATTTTCAGCACCAAAAATCAGCACCGGAAATCAGACCCCGGACCGCCCGCTGAGCACCCTCCGAACCGTGAATTGACGGCAGGGAGGAGAGCAGCACTTACCCGACGGCGACCTTCATCGCCACTGCACGGACCGGCGAACCGTCCATTCCGGCGAACGGCAACGGCAGCACCGAGACCCACGGGTCAGCAAAATCGATTGACGCAAGATTGGTCAGGTTCTCAACGATCACACCGTCGGCGCCCAGCAATGCCCGGTGAAAGGGGAGATCCACTCCAGCCCCGGACAGGTCGGTGAGATCCGGGTTGAGGGTATCGACGCCGACCACCGAAATACCGCGATCCAACAAACCAAGCGCAATGTCGGCGTCGAACGCTGGATGCCGCAGGTACAGCTCGGTGCCGAAGTGCTGCGACCAGCCGGTGTGGAACAGCACCATCGCTACGGAATCCAGATCGGAAAGCTGTGCCTCGACGTCGGACCAGACAAACACGTGACCCGCATCGACCACCGGAAGCCGAACAATGCGGGCCACGCCGACCAGCCGGCTGAGGTCGATCTGATCCACCGACGAGCCACCCTGCACCGTGTGCAACGGTGCATCCAGATGGGTTCCGGTGTGGGTGCCCGCATGCACCTCGGCTACCTGGAACCCGTCGGCGGCGATCTCGGCCGCAACCGTGATCGTCACCTCAGGGTCACCGGGAAAGACCTGCATCCCACTGACAATGGGATGCGATAGATCAACGAGCCGCACGGCGTCCAGAATCCGCGTTCGCTGGCGACTCGGAGTCGCTCAGGTGCGAATGCTGGGGCGTTCCGGACACGATCCGCTTGGCCACGATGGCCCACCCCAGGTACAGCCCGGCCGAAAGGATGAAGGTGGGAATGGTCGCGCCGATCGGGCTTGGCAATGAATAGGTCAGGATCAAGGACGCAGTAGCGCCAATGATCCAGACGGCCACCGCGGCAATATTGACGCCCTTGAAGTACCAGTAGTCTCCGCCGGTGCCACGCAGGATGTCCTTGTTGTAGTGGCGCTTGCGAACAATGTAGTAATCCACCAGCATCACAGCGAACACCGGGATGAACAGCGACCCGATGAGGACCAGGAACGAGGTGAACTGATCCAGCAAAGCCAACCAGGTGGACCCAACAATCGAGATCGCGCCCAGTACGAGCGCCGTAGGAAGGAACTTGACCTTGCTGGACGGCACCATATTCACCACCGACGACACCATGCCGTAAACCACCATGGTGTTCGTGGCCATCACTGACAGGAAGATGACCACGGCCAGCGGTGTTCCAAAGGCGGCAACAATGGCGGTGGGGTCGAACGCGACGGCCTCGCCGCCGTCGAGCACTAGATACGCCACGGTGGTGGCGCCCAGCACCATAGCGAGCACCGTCGACAGCAGGTAGCCGATACCCGAACCGATCATGCCTGCGGCCTGGGACTTCGCCAGGCGGTTGAACTCAGCCGACAGGACAGTCCAGGAGATTGCGGTGGCGATGACGACGTCGAGTACCACCACCCCGGACCAGCCGAGTTCCGGATCGNCTGGCAGGTCAATGAACTCCGAGGGGGCGAAGGTGGTGAACGCCGTAACGAAGATGTACGCCATGAAGGCGAGGATGACCAGGGCAAGCCATGGCTCCACCCGGGCGATTCCGGCGTGACCGAAGATCGCCAGGCACACCACCAGCAGTTGACACAGCACCGAGAACAGAATGGGGTTGGAGAAGCCGGTTGCTTGCTCCACCAGGAAATTGACCGTCACTCCGGCCAGCATGGCCTGAACCCAGCTCCAGCCCATCAGGATGATCACGTTCGCGGCGACGGGGAGGAAGGAGCCGCGGAGCCCGAAGGACCCCTTCGTCAGCGACATCGTCGGCAGCCCGGTGCGGGTACCCATGTTGCCCACCAACACCAGAACGGCGCCACCAATGGCTGTACCAAGAATGATCAGCCCGACGGCGAGGGGCCAGCTCACTCCGGGAACAAACAGTGTCCCGGTGAGCAGGGTGGTGACGACCAGGTTGGCGGCCAGCCAGATCATGCCCATACGGCCGGTGCCGAGGGTGCCTCGAATGGGGCCGAAGCCCTCCGAATTCTTCTCAAGATGATTGGATAGCCGGGAAAATGCTGAGCCGGTACGTCCGGTGCTCTGTGTGCTCATGGTGGTTACCTGGCTTCGGGGGAGTTGGGAAGAGGGGATAAGTGTTCGTGGACGGCGAGGATGGACCCGTCGTCGGACCGGTGGAAGACGATCGTCTCGCGTTCGACCGTGGTCTCTCCGGTGTTGAAGGTGGTCGTGACGTCGTGGCAGAACACCGCGGTGTCGCCCAGCAGTTGGATGGACGGGTTACTGCTGAGGCACTCAGTGACCTGCCAGCCCTCGGCAAGCCATGACTGCCAGAGAGCCTCGTATTCGGACCGCCGCTCGAGCCTTCGGTTCTCAGTGTGGAAGACGAAGGTCGCATCGGCACTGAAGGATGCAAAATACGTTGCGGTGTCGGTCCGCGAAAATGCTGCGACGACGTGAGCCGCTGCGGCTGCGACGTCGTCGTGAGTCAAGTCTTGATATTCGGTCATGGAGTGCGATCTTCTCTCGAAAGGTCGACGACGATTCGCCGCCTTGTAGCCTGCCAGACAACTTTTGTTTTCAAAGTTTGAGTGACACAGGTAACAAATGTCAAAGGTTTGACCAAAGTTACTTCCACAGCGAACCGAAGAGGGGGATCGGAAAGAGCACAAAAAAGGTGGCGCTCCCGGGTACGGGAGCGCCACCTCAATGACCAGCTGGTGCCTTAGCGCATGTTCACAAACTGCAGGTCAGCCTCGTCGAAGTTCTTCAGCAGAGCCATGGTGGCTTGCAGATCGTCGCGGGACTTGGAGCTGACCCGCAGCTCGTCGCCCTGGATGGTGGACTTGACGCCCTTTGGCGCCTCATCGCGGATCAGCTTATTGATCTTCTTCGCCACATCCTGGGCGATGCCCTCTTTGATGGTGGTTTCCAGGCGGAATTCCTTGCCGGAAGCGTAAGGCTCACCGGTGTCCAGTGATTTCAGCGAAATGCCTCGCTTGATCATCTTGGACTGGAGGACGTCGAGGACCGCCAGGACACGCTCTTCGGAGTTGGCTTTCATCAGGATCATTTCACCGCTGAAGTCCACCTCGGCGCCGATGCCCTTGAAATCGTAGCGCTGGACGATTTCCTTCTGCGCCTGGTGCAGGGCGTTGGCAACTTCCTGCTTGTCTACTTTGCTAACTACATCGAAAGTGGATTCGCTCGCCACAATGTCTCCTAGGGGTAGTGAGAAGGATCTGGTCCAAGCCTAATCGGTTATGCGCCACTGGGCTGCTGCAAATGGCTCCCAGCTGATCTACAGGAAGCCCAGTGTCGGCTCACACCAGCCGGTGAAAGTGTTGGTTCCGGTGACCACCCCGGAGGAAAGAAGCTATGAGCAGCAAGCCGCGTGTCCGGTACCAAGTTCGAGTTCGACATGCCGTGGCCGGGACCTTCCTGGCCGCTTCGTCGGCGGTGTCCATCACCGGCCTCTCCGCGATGCCGGCGGCGGCAGCCAATATGTCGTCGTCGGTCCAGGTTTCGTATCCTGTTTCGGCCAGCTCGGAGCGGTTGGCGGGGGTGCGGTCCGAACTGGATCACGCCGTCGCCCTCGGCTCAGTTACTGACGATCAGGCGGACGCGTTCTATGCCCAGATCGAGCGCCGCGTGAACGCCGGACTGTAGGCCCAATCGCGTCTGTCCGGGGACGATTCGATTCTTGCCCCGATTTTCTGTAAAGTTGTCTTGCCCGCGGTTACCGTGGGTAAACCTCATTTTATGAGGACGTATGGCAGATTACCCGAGCGGCCAAAGGGGGCTGACTGTAAATCAGCTGGCATCGCCTTCACTGGTTCGAATCCAGTATCTGCCACATCGCCGGTAGTCCGGTGAAGTAGCCCGTTTAGATCTCCGCCAAGATCTGGACGGGCTACTTTTTTGTCTTTTTCTGGTGAGAGCGGGTGATCGGCAAGCCCAGACAACGTGCTGCAGCGTGCACTGTTCGAGGATTAATCCGGCGAATCGCCGGGTAATCTTCATCGAGAGCGAACACGGGGAGACATCGGCGAGTAAACTCGTTAGCGTTAAAGCATGGCAACTATTGAAATAACCGAGGCAACTTTCCCCGAGACCATCGAAACGAACGACATTGTGTTCGTCGATTTCTGGGCTGAATGGTGTGGCCCGTGCAAGCAGTTCGCTCCCGTGTACGACGCCGTTTCGCAGAAGCACGATGACATCACCTTCGCGAAGGTGGACACCGAGGCCGAGCAGTCCCTCGCCGCCGCGGCCGGGATCACCTCGATCCCCACGCTGATGGCTTTCCGCGAAAAGGTGCTGGTGTTCTCGCAGCCCGGCGCGATGAACGCCACCCAGTTCGGTGAACTGGTTGACGCGGTGAAGGGCCTGGACATGAAAGAGGTCCACGAGCAGGTAGCCCAGCAGCAGGCAGCGGCACAGGCCGGAGCCGCTGCAGGGGCACCAGCAGCTGACGCTCCAGTTCAGGACGACCAGAAGACCAGCTAGTCTTCGGACTCAGCTGCAGCTAGACCAAACGAAAACCCCGGATCCCATGAAGGATCCGGGGTTTTCGCGTGCCAGGCGCTGTTGGTGCGTCAGTCGCTGTTGGTGGTCAGACGCTTTTGGTGATCTGGACCGGCTCGGCCAACAGGGCACTGAGCGACTCGCCCAGGTCCTGCACCGCCGGACCCCGCAGGTGCTTGTCCATCAGTTCCTCGGACTCCCACCGTTCGGTCAGGACAATGCGGTCCTCAGCAACATCGGTGATCTCGTACCTGATGCATCCAGGCTCGTTGACGACCTGCTCAATGGCTATGTCGAGGGCTAGCTTCACCCGGAAGACCTCGCCGGGATTGGGGATAAACACGGCCGTCACATCTAGTGGTTCACTCATGGGTTAAGCCTAACGGTGGCGGTGATCCTCGGGCGCGAGCCGAGGACCGTAGGTGGGCTTACGGAACCCACTCGCATACAGCATCCGGACCACCCGTTGCCGATCGCCGGCCCACGGCTTCAGGAGCTGCAGCATCCCGGCGTCGTCGGTCCGCTGCCCAGTCAGTGCGGCGCCCACATAGGCGGCCAGGTGGTAGTCACCGACCGAAATCGAATCAGGGCAGCCGTGCGTGCGCTGCAGAACTTCCGCTGCAGTCCACACGCCGATCCCCGGTACCGAACGCAGGGCCGCCGTGACGTCGGCCGATGACCGGACACCGGCCAGCCGCTCCAACCCAGAGGCCATCGCCACGGCCTTCAGGATGGTGTCCGATCGGTGCGCATCGACACCCGCACGATGCCAATCCCAGGACGGCACGCGCCGCCACTGGGCGGGGGTGGGCGGTAGTCGCAATCCGTTCGGAGCTCCAGGCGCCTGCGGAGCCGCATCGCCGTGCCGGGTCAGCAGCCAGCGCCACGCCCGCTTGGCCTCGATTCCGGTCACCTTCTGTTCAAGGATGACGCGCACGACGGCGTCCAGCATCCGTCCGGTCGAGGGTAGCCGCAACCCGGGGTTGAGGTAGCGCCCCTTGCGGGCGATCTCGGGGAGGGTCGCCTGGTAGCCGGGGCTGTCGAAGTGGCTCCAGTCGTCGTCGGCGCCGAGCAGGGTGGGCACCGATTGCAGGGCCGCGGCTGCCCCCGGGCCCCATGCCGTCGCGTGGATGCGCGCCGAGCGGAGGCTTCCGCGTTGTTCCAGCCGGAGGGTGGCGGCGCCGTCGTCGTTCCTGAACGCTAACCAGGCGGCACCTTGGTCCTTGAGGAACGCCGGGTCGAACGCGCCGCACTGCAGCGACCCGATGGTTCCCGCCAGGTTATATGGCCCGTCCGGCTCCCACACCGTTGAGCGGGCCGCGCTTGGGGCCAGCACAGGCCCGGAGGCCGGCACAGGGCCCGGCTCCAGCACAGGCCCCGAGTCCAGCCCCGTGCCCGACTCCGGGGCGGGGCCGTGGGCAGCGGAAACGGTCATGGGTCAATGGTGTCACGCCGGGCCGACAGTGATCCGATGAGTTGAAGGGTCCGGTGGGTCCGCGCCGTCCGGGAACCAGGGCGCTTCGCGGTAACTTTGTAGGTATGAAGTATGCGAACTCCGTAGTGGACCTGATCGGCAACACCCCGCTGGTCAAACTGAACAGTGTGACCGAAGGAATTGCCGCAACCGTCCTGGCGAAGGTGGAATACCTGAACCCCGGCGGCTCCGTCAAAGACCGCATCGCAGTGAAGATCATCGACGCCGCCGAAGCCGAGGGCAAGCTCAAGCCCGGTGGCACCATTGTCGAACCGACGTCCGGCAACACCGGCGTCGGGCTGGCGCTCGTCGCCCAACAGCGTGGTTACCGCTGCGTCTTCGTGGTGCCCGACAAGGTGGGTGAAGACAAGCGCAACGTCCTGGCTGCGTATGGCGCCGAGGTGGTGGTCACTCCCACCGCCGTCGCACCGGATAGCCCGCAGTCCTACTACGGTGTCTCCGACCGGCTCACCCGCGAGATCCCTGGCGCGTTCAAGCCGGATCAGTTCTCCAACCCCAACGGGCCCTTGAGTCATTACGAGTCCACCGGACCCGAAATCTGGAACGACACCGACGGCAAAATCACCCACTTCGTCACCGGTGTAGGCACCGGCGGCACCATCAGCGGCACCGGCCGTTACCTCAAGGACGTGAGCGCTGACCGTGCCTCCGGCCCCGTCCGGGTCATCGGCGCCGACCCCGAGGGGTCCATCTACTCCGGCGGCACCGGGCGCCCCTACTTCGTCGAAGGCGTCGGGGAGGACATGTGGCCGGACGCCTATGACCCCACAGTGGCCGATGAAATCCTGGCCGTCACCGACGCCGAGAGCTTCGCCATGACCCGCCGCCTCGCCCGCGAGGAGGGACTGCTGGTGGGCGGTTCCTGCGGCATGGCAGTGGTCGCCGCACTCCGGGTGGCCAAGAACCTGACGGCCGACGACGTCGTCGTCGTCCTCCTGCCCGACGGTGGCCGCGGCTACCTGGGCAAGATCTTCAGCGACGACTGGATGAAGTCGTACGGCTTCATGGAGAGCGGCGAGGAAGCCACCGTGGGCGAGATCCTACGTTCGAAGACCGGCAACATGCCGGATCTGGTGCACACGCACCCCACCGAAACCGTGCGCGACGTCATCCACATCATGACCGAGTACGGCGTCTCCAACATCCCGGTCCTGTCGCAGGAACCCCCGGTCAAGATGGGCGAAGTGCTGGGCTCGGTGGACGAACGCCTGCTCACCGACAAACTTTTCCACGGCGAAGCCAAGCTCACCGACAAAATTTCTCTGCACATGAATGACAAGCTGCAACTGATCGGTTCGCTGGAGTCAGTTGCCACTGCACGGGAGCGTCTGGTGGACAGCGACACCCTGATGGTGACGTTCGTCGGCTCACCGGTGGGAATTCTGACGCGCCACGATTTGCTGACCTATATGAGTATCTGACTTCCATACTAAGGAGCACCATGACGCACGCTGAGAATCAGGGCTTCAACACCCGGGCCATCCACGCCGGCCAGACACCGGATCCCACCACGGGTGCAGTCATCCCCCCGCTGTACCAGACCACCACCTTTGCGCAGGACGGCATCGGGCAGCTTCGCAACGGCTACGAGTACGGCCGGGGCACCAACCCGACCCGTGATTCGCTGCAGACCCAGCTCGCCGCACTCGAGGGGGCAACCCACGGGTTCAGCTTCTCGTCGGGGCTGGCCGCCGAGGATTCCCTGATCCGGGCGCTGCTGGCACCGGGGGACCGGATCGTGATGGGCAACGACGTCTACGGCGGCACCTACCGCTTGATCGATAGGGTCCTGGCGCCGTGGGGCATCAGCAACGCAGCGGTGGACATGTCGGATCTCGACGCCGTCCGCGCCGCCGTCGGAGACAACACCCGCATGGTGTGGGTCGAGACGCCGTCGAACCCGATGATGAAGGTGACCGACATTGCTGCCGTGGCAAAGATCGCTCACGACGCCGGTGCCATCCTCGTGGTCGACAACACCTTCGCGACACCGTACCTGCAGCAGCCGCTCTCGTTCGGGGCCGACGTCGTCGTCCACTCCACCACTAAGTACATTGGTGGGCACTCCGACGCCAGCGGTGGCGCCGTGATCACCAGCCACGAAGAGATTGCCGAGAAGGTGGGCTTCATCCAGTTCGCCGTCGGTGCTGTCTCGGCGCCAATGGAAGCGTGGCTGACCACACGCGGGCTCAAGACCCTCGGCGTCAGGATGGACCGGCACAGCTCCAACGCCCGGGCCATTGCCGAATGGCTGCAGGGGCGCCCCGAGGTGGAACAGGTCTTCTACCCGGGTCTGCCCGAACACCCCGGCCACGATCTCGCCGCAGCCCAGATGAAGGATTTCGGCGGCATGATTTCGGTGTCGTTCAAGGGCGGCGAGGCGGCCGCACGGAAGGTGGCCGAGTCCACCCACGTGTTCACGCTCGCTGAATCACTGGGTGGTATCGAATCGCTGATGAACTACCCGTCCGCGATGACCCACGCGTCAGTGGCCGGCACGGAGCTGGCCGTCCCGGAGAATCTGATCCGGCTGTCCGTCGGGATTGAGGATGTTGCGGACTTGATTGCCGATCTGGAACAGGCCTTCACCACCCTCTAGAGGTCTTAAACGAAAACGCGCCCGCAGTGCAAAACTGCGGGCGCGTTTTCTGTGTCCGAGAGGTCTAAGACCGTTTGAAGGGACTCAGCGTCCTGCGGATGAGCCGTCGATACTTGTTCTCCGGTTTCGAGTCGATCGTCTGCAGCCACGCACTGCTGGGCGGCAGCCACAACGGAACGATTGCCAGCAGCATCACCACCGACACCACCGAGAGCCCCGGCGTTCCGCGCAGCAACACCGGCAACCCGACAATGATCCCGATCGTGGTCAGCAGCTCCCGGGCGCTGCGCCTGCCGCGCCGCAGCAGGAACACCAGGAAGAACTGCACCAACGCCAGCACCCCCAGGACGACGCCGAGCCCCACCAGGCCTGCGCGGTCCTGTTCCTGGAGTTGCGCGGACCCGAGGAACGAGCTGGCCGCCACCAGGAACAGGGCTCCCACCACCAGCCACACCACCAGGCCCAGTTTCAGGGTCCAGGGCAGCGGCGGAGGAACTACTCGCGGGGTGCGGGCCATGCTAGCCGCGGGGGACGACGACGCCGGCGCGGGTGTCGGCGTCGTACGTGTACACCGCACGCCCGCCGATCCATACGGTCAAGGCACGCTGCATGACGTCCAACGGATCGCCGCTCCAGAGAACGACGTCGGCATCCTTGCCCACCTCAAGGGAGCCCATCCGGTCGGCCAGGCCCAGGACCTTCGCCGGGTTGATGGTGATCGAGCGCAGAGCAGTCTCGCGGTCGAGGCCTTCCTTGATGGCGAAGGTTGCCTGATGGATGAGGAAGTTGATCGGAATCACCGGGTGGTCGGTAATGATTGAAATTTCCACTCCCGCCGCGGCGAGCTTGCCGGGGTTGGCGATGGAACGCCCACGCAGTTCCACTTTGGACTTGGTGGTGAACAGCGGCCCGATCAGGACGGGGATGCCGCGCTCGGCCAGGACATCGGCCAACAGATGCGCCTCGGTGCCGTGGTCGAGGACCAGTTCGTAGCCGAACTCATCAGCCAACCGGATGGCGGTGGCAATGTCGTCCGCGCGGTGCGCGTGCTGGCGCCACGGAATTTCCCGTCGCAGCACCATGGCGAGTGCCTCGAGCTTGGGGTCGCGGGCGTTCTCGTCGGCTTTGCCCATGTAGTTTTGCGCGTCCATGAAGGCTTTGCGGATCACCATGGCGGTGCCCAGCCGGGTGGAGGGGGTCTGCTTCTTGTCGCCGTAGACGCGCTTGGGGTTTTCCCCGAGGGCCGACTTCAGGCCGCTGGGGGAGCGGAGCACCATTTCCTCGATGTAGCGGCCGTGGGTGTGGATCGCGACGGCGAGACCACCGACGGGGTTGCCAGAGCCGGGGTTCACGTTCACGGCGGTGATACCGCCGGCCAGGGCGTCGTCGAACCCGGGGTCGTAGGGGTTGACGGCGTCGATCGCTCGGACGCCCGCGGTGACGGGATCGGTCATCTCGTTGGTGTCGTCCCCGGCCCAGCCTTCGCCTTCCTCATGGGTGCCCAGGTGGACGTGGGCGTCGATCAAGCCCGGAAGCAGCCACTGACCGTCGGCGTCGTGAATTTCGGCGCCCTCGGGGACAGTGATATCGGCGCCCAGTGCAGTGATCTTGCCGTCCTTCATGACCACCGAACCGTGGAAGGGGGTGCCTTCGATCGGAACAACGTGGGCATTGACGATTGCTGTGACAGTCATGTGTGGTGACCTTTCGGCAGACAGTGTTGTGATCTCCAACCTACCGTCTTCACCGTGCGGGGGGTCAGCTCCGCACCCGGCAGGGGGAGCCGCCTAGACTGAAAACCGATGCGCAGGAAAGGCGACAACTTATGACACGGAAATCCGCACTCGTCACCGGCGTCGGGCGCTCAGTGGGGCTGGGTGCTGGTATCGCCCGGCGGCTCGCCGTTGACGGCTGGGATCTGGCCCTGAGCTACTGGCACCCCTATGACCAGCGCGTGAACGGCACCACCAACCCGGCAGCCGAACTGCGGGAGTTGATTCCCGAGCTGGAAGCCATCGGGTCTCGGGTCATCGGACTGCCTGGTGACCTTGAGGACCCGAAAACGCCGGGGGAACTGGTTGCCGCCGCGCGAATGGAACTGGGCACCCTGAGCGGGCTCGTCCTGTCGCACACCGAGGGCGTCGACTCAGGACTGCTCACCACGTCGGTGAAGAGCTTCGAGCGGCACTTCGCCGTCAACGTCCGCGCCTCCTGGCAGCTCATCAACGCCTTCGCTCTGCAATGCAATGACAATGGAGGCGCAATTGTCGCGCTTACCAGCGACCACACGGTCAATAACCTGCCCTATGGTGCATCGAAAGGTGCGCTCGACCGGATTGTTCTGGCTGCAGCCCGTGAGCTCGGCGACCGGAGAGTAAGTTCCAATGCCCTCAACCCCGGACCGGTCGACACCGGCTGGATGACCGACGAGGTGCGGCAGGCCCTCACCCAGCAGCAACCAACCGGCCGCCTGGGCACGCCAGCCGACGTGGCCGGTGTGGTCGCGTTCCTCCTGTCGCAGGACGGCCGGTGGGTCAATGGCCAATTGATCAAGGCCGACGGCGGCTTCTCGGCCTAGCAGAGCCCCGCAGCGCCTCGCAGCGCCTGGAAGTCCTGGCTGCCCCGTCTCTCCCGCCTGTCCCGGAGCTCCCGAAAGCCCCGAAACTCCTGTACTCGCCTGCACGAATCCCGACAGAACTGCAGCCGAAGACACCTTGCAGGAATTCCTCGTCCACGTTCGCACTCACTTCGAGGTACACGCGGCGGCCTTGTTCGGCCGGAAGGCCTCCGTCGGCGCGACTCCGGCGCCAGGAGCTAGTAGCCAGGTAGCAGGTGCCTTCCCAAATAGTGCATGCAGTGCCTGCATTGCATGCACTTCGAAAAATGAAAATGCATGCATTGCAGGCATTGCATGCACCGAAAAAAACGACCTACCCCTCCTTGTCCCTGGCTGTGGCAGCGCCTGGAACCACCCCCTAGTGCATTGCTTGGCACCGAAAACGGTATGGGCTACCGCTTTGAACCCCGACAATCCCTAGGATGGACGCTATGACAACAGGTATTCTGCTCGCTGTGTGCCGTGTTCACGCGCTGCTGCCCACTCAAGATGCCACCGGCGTCACCGCCATTGACAAGCGAGCGGTGGACGGGCCCGTGAATGTCCACAAGCTCGGGCTCATGGGTGATGTGCAGGCCAGCCGGAAACATCACGGCGGTGAATCCAAGGCGATCTACGCCTACTCGCAGCAGGACGCCGACTTTTGGGACGCCGAACTGGGCCGGGATATGAGCCCGGGCAAGTTCGGGGAGAATCTGAGGGTCGACGGAATCGACGCCAGCCGCGCGGTCATCGGCGAACGCTGGCAGGTGGGGAACGACGTCGTCCTCGAAGTCACAGCACCGCGCACCCCGTGTGTGAACTTTGCCCGCTTCCTCAAGGAACCGCGGTGGGTGAAGCGGTTCGCCGAGGAGAACCGGGTCGGCACGTACCTGCGCGTGATCACGAAAGGACAGGTTCAGGCGGGCGACACCGTTACCGTGGTGAATCGCCCCGACCATGGCATCACCGGGCATCAGGTCTTCGCCGGACTGGACGCCGACACCGCCCGGCAGCTCCTGGTTGCAGAGAAACAAGGTGTGGCGCTGAGCCCCGAGATCCACAAGGTGGTCGCCGCGGTACTGCGGAGGGCTTGACCGCGGAGGGCGTGACCACGGAGGGCCGGCCCGAGTGTGGTCAGGCTCACGCGGCGTCGCCGTCGTTGTGGCTGCAGGTAGGCGGAGCCATGCAGTACACTTGAAACATCCCCCACACCGGTATTCCCTTTAATTTCCGCCCAATTTTGCTGGGCTGGATAGGTTGTGTTGGGGCTCGCAGAGTAAGCATGCGGGCAGATTCATCAGGGAGCGCCGGCTAGAAGAAAACGTCATACAGACCGCTGAGATAGCGGCCGCCAGTTATGACGCGAAATCCTGCCGCGGGATTGAAACAGTGCCGGATTTCTATGTTCATGGGCTGGAATCATCCTTTAATTCCAGCTCTCCGGCATCTACCTGAAGGTCATTCCCTCATGCCAGAAAATAACACTCCCGAGACGCTTGCAGCACCGGACGCCGTTGCTGCTCCCCAGAACGTCGAAGCTCCTGAAGCCGACGACATCAAGTTCACCGACTTCGGCCTCGACGGCCGCGTACTCGCAGCCCTGAGCGATGTCGGCTACGAAAAGCCTTCCCCCATCCAGTCCGCCACCATTCCGGTGCTGCTGGAAGGGCGCGACGTCGTCGGCCTGGCACAGACGGGTACCGGTAAGACAGCAGCATTCGCTATCCCCGCACTGTCCCGGATGGCTGAGCTCGCCGACCTCAACGGTCCCAGCAAGTTCACCCAGATCCTGGTGCTTGCACCAACCCGTGAACTGGCGCTCCAGGTTGCCGAAGCTTTCGCTTCCTATGCCAAGCACATTGACAACTTCACTGTTCTGCCCGTCTACGGTGGAGCTCCTTACGGCCCTCAGCTGGCCGGTCTGCGCCGCGGCGCGCAGGTAGTGGTGGGTACCCCGGGTCGTGTGATCGACCACATCTCCAAGGGTTCACTCGATCTGTCCAACCTCCAGTACCTGGTGCTGGACGAGGCTGACGAGATGCTTCGTATGGGCTTTGCCGACGACGTCGAGCAGATCCTGTCCGGTACCCCTGACGACAAGCAGGTGGCGCTGTTCTCGGCAACGATGCCCAGCGCTATTCGCCGCATTGCGTCGAAGTACCTGAACAACCCAGCCGAAATCACCGTCAAGGGTAAAACCTCGACCGGCACCAACACGCGCCAGCGCTTCCTGCAGGTCATGGGCCCGCACAAGCTGGACGCCCTGACGCGCATCCTCGAGGTCGAAGACTTCGACGGCATCATCGCGTTTGTGCGCACCAAGATGGCAACCGAAGACCTGGCGGACAAGTTGCGTTCACGGGGCTTCCAGGCTGCAGCAATCAACGGTGACATTCCCCAGCAGCAGCGCGAGCGGACCATCGAAGGTCTCCGCGAAGGCAAGTTCGACATCCTCGTGGCCACCGACGTCGCGGCCCGCGGGCTGGACGTCGAGCGCATCTCACTCGTCGTCAACTACGACATCCCTCACGACACCGAGTCCTACGTGCACCGCATTGGCCGTACCGGCCGCGCGGGCCGTTCGGGCGACGCGATCCTCTTCATCACGCCGCGGGAGAAGTACCTGCTGCGTTCGATCGAGAAGGCAACCCGCCAGCCCGTCGAGCAGATGCACCTGCCCTCCTCGGATGCCGTCAACGCGCTGCGGATGAACAAGTTCGCCGAGCGCATCACCGAGACCATCGCCACTGAAGATGTGTCAATCTTCCGTGACCTGATCACCAGCTACGAGACCGAGCACAATGTGCCCGCCACCGAGATCGCCGCAGCCCTCGCCGTCATGGCTCAGGGTGGCAACCCAATCCTGGTCAAGGACATCCCGGTAGCCCCTGCAGGGCAGAAGGAACGCGCTGCCGGCCGCAAGGATGGCTTGGGCTCACGCGGACCAACCCGCAGCCTGACCGAGGGCAACGCCACCTACCGCATTGCGGTAGGACGTCGCCAGCGGGTCATGCCGGGCTCCATTGTTGGCGCTATCGCCAACGAGGGTGGCCTGTCCTCAGCTCAGATCGGCGGCATCGACATCCGCGCCGACCACACCCTGGTGGAACTGCCAGCCGATCTGTCCAAGGATCAGTGGCGCGCACTGTCCAAGACCCGCATCGGTGGCGAGCTGATTCACCTCGAGCTGGACAAGGGCCGCAAGCCTGCCGGCGACCGTGACGGCTTCAAGAAGCCGTTCAAGAAGCGTGAAGGCGAGGGCGGCGGGTTCAACAAGGATCGCGGGCACGACGGCGGCTTCCGCTCCTCCGGCCACAGCGCCGGCGGCGGCGGCGGGGACCGTAAGGAACGTCACGGTAAAGGTGCCGGAGCAGGCACCACCCAGCGCCGCGACAAGTGGTAATTTAGTAGCTGATTGATTTCGTCAGATCCCCGGTTTTCCGGGGATCTGACGGTGAAATCAGGGCCCGGCTCTAGTGGTCGGATTCTGATTTCGTGTAGGTGGCAGAAGCTGGTAAAGTTTTCTGCTGTTGCCCCCCTAGCTCAGTGGTAGAGCGCGTTCTTGGTAAGAACGAGGTCACCGGATCGATTCCGGTGGGGGGCTCTCAAGTGGGAGTCCCGCAAGCAGACCAACTGGTCCGGCTGCGGGCACACTCATTTGTGGCGGTGTAGCTCAGCTGGTTAGAGCGCACGACTCATAATCGTGAGGTCCCGGGATCGAGTCCCGGCACCGCTACAAAAAGGACCCCCGAAATCCGCCAGATTTCGGGGGTTTTTTATGTGTAAGGAAACCCCGCTTGCTCCATTTTGGCGCGGGGCGGAGTTTGGGGCGGGAAATATCGGTCTTATGGCGCATTGCCAGACGAATAAACGCCGCAGTAGTAGTGAGTAGTCATCTCAAGAGTCGGCCTTCTGCCTGACGATTCTCGCTCAACCAGCCAGAAAGCCGCAGCGGCCATGGATGAGGGAACTAGCGCGAGCGGCGATCCTCTGGGTGAAAGCGGTACTGGTTGGGTCCCCGGGTAGGAGTCCAGTGATTATGTGAGTTTCGCATCCGATAATGGGTGCAGGAGGAAATTCACTTTTATGGCACGTAGACATACCCCTGATCAGGTCATCGCGAAGGTCCGTCAGGGCCAAAAGATGCTCAACGATAGACGGCCGATGATTGAGGTCGTGAAGGAACTGCAGGTCACCGAGGCGACCTGGTACCGGTGGGTGAACCAATACGGTTCCGAGCACAACGCCGGCCAAACCAAAGCGGTACGGGAGCTCGAGAAAGAGAACGCCCGGCTGAAGAAGCTGGTTGCGGAGAAGGAACTGACCATCGACATTCTCAATGAGGTGGCGAAGGGAAAATTCTGAGCCCCGAACCTCGCCGCCGTGCAGTGCGCATGGCGCAGGAGAAGTTCGGGGCGTCCGAAAGACTCGCCTGCAAGATCCTGGGCCAGAACCGGTCCGCCCTGCGCAAGGCACGGCCGGTGGCCAGCTTCGAAGACCACCAGCTACGGGCCGATCTGCGGGCTATTGCGGGGAAGCACCCGACCTGGGGTTGGCGGAAGGCACGCTGGCACCTCCTGGGCCAGCAACAGTGGGTTGGGGTGGCACTGAATCCGAAGCGGGTGCGCCGGCTGTGGCGCCTCGAGGGACTCACCTGCAAACCCAAGGCAAGGAAGAAACGCCGCACCGGGCCCGGGGCTGGGGAGCAGAAACGGCTAACTGCTCAGTATCCGATGCATGTGGTCAGCTTCGACTTCCAATCCGATGTGACCTCCTGCGGGCGGCATGTGCGGTTTTTCAACGTGATCGATGAATACACCCGTACCGCGCTGGCGATCATCCCGCGGCGGTCTTTCACCGCGACGGATGTGGTCGCCGTGCTTGAGGACATCATCGCTGAAACCGGTGTCGTCCCGACCCATGTCCGCTCCGATAATGGGCCGGAATTCACTGCCGCAGCACTGATCAGCTGGTGCCAAACCGCCGGCGTGGAGACCGCTTTTATTGACCCGGGGTCGCCGTGGCAGAACGGGTACGCCGAGTCATTCAACGCCCAATTCAGAAGGGAACAACTCACCGGAGAAATCAT